>CAYNYM010000056.1:11129-11516 GCA_964401325.1 uncultured Desulfobacteraceae bacterium
TAAATTGAATTTTCCTGAATAAGGTTTTTCAGGTTCGGTTCCTTCTTCTTTGCACCATTTAATATAATCATCAATTGAATTTTTAAATGCTTTTTCAATCTCTTTCACAGATGTTCCCTGGAATTATTTAATTATGGGCTTGAGAATTCAAAATAACATTGCGGCTATGAACGCACACAGGAATCTGACCGTTTCCGACAGCGCATTGAGCAAATCGTTGGAGCGTCTGTCATCCGGTTTTAGGATCAACAGGGCTGCGGATGATGCTGCGGGCCTCGCCATTTCACAGGGAATGAGGGCAGATATTGCATCATATAAAGTAGCGAGCCGAAACGTTTCCGAGGCAAATGCCCTTGCTCAGGTTGCTGAAGGCGCCTATGACCAGAT
>CAYNYM010000057.1:0-11514 GCA_964401325.1 uncultured Desulfobacteraceae bacterium
TCGGGACGGACGTGGCCTCGATCAACGGGATGATGCACGTGATCATCAAAGAGGGTCTGTTTCCAGAGGAGTACGTGAAGTCCCGGACGGTCGGCTTTGAGGAACTCAAAAAGACGGTCGCGAAATACACGCCTGAATATGTGGAGGGGATCACGGGAATACCCAAGGAAGATCTCATTGAGGCGGCGCGGCTGTATGGCTCCGCACGGCCGGCCTCGATTCTCTATGCCATGGGTATCACCCAGCATATTACCGGGACGGACAATGTGAAGTCTCTTGCGAATCTGGCGATGCTCTGCGGGAACATGGGGGTTCCCGGTGGGGGCGTGAATCCGCTCCGCGGCCAGAACAATGTCCAGGGGGCCTGTGACATGGGAGCCCTGCCGAACGTGTTTACGGGTTATCAGAAGGTGGACGATATCGCCCTTCGTGAACGCATGGCCGAGGCCTGGGGCGTTGAGACATTGCCCGACACCGCAGGTCTTACGGTCACCAAGATGATGGAACTGGCCCATGATGGGACCCTGAAGGGGCTGTATATCATTGGGGAGAATCCGATGGTGTCCGATCCGGATCTGAACCATGCCGAGCAAGGCCTCAAAAATTTGGATTTTTTCGTGGTTCAAGACATTTTCATGACCGAAACGGCGAAGATGGCGGATGTGGTCCTCCCATCGGCATCCTTTGCCGAAAAGGAGGGGACTTTCACCAACACGGAAAGAAAGGTCCAACGCGTCAGGAAAGCCGTTGAAAGCCCCGGTGAGGCAAAAGAAGACTGGGCCATTATTTGCGACCTGTCCACCCGAATGGGCTATGAGATGAGCTATGCAGACGCCCGGGAGATCATGGCGGAAATCGGGCGCGTAACGCCTTCCTATTGCGGGATCAACTACGACCGGTTGGAGCACGAGGGTATTCATTGGCCCTGTCCCGCGAACGATCATCCGGGAACGCCGTGTCTCCATGTGGACCAGTTCAGCTGCGGTCTCGGGGTGTTTCATGCAATCGATTACATCCCCCCCGCCGAGGAGCCGGATGAAGATTATCCTCTGTATCTGACCACGGGACGCGTCCTTTATCAATTCCACACAGGCACCATGACCATGAAGAGTGACGGTCTCAACGAAATGGCTCCCGAGTGCTTTGTCGAGATGTCGAAGGGGGATGCGGAGTCTTACGGCTTGGCCGATGGAGACCGGGTGAGGGTCGGGTCGAGAAGGGGTGAAATCGAGGCCAGGACAAAAATATCGGACAAGGCGGTATCCGGAACGGTATTCATCCCCTTTCATTATGCCAAGGCGGCGGTGAACAGACTGACCCATGCCGCCCTTGATCCCGTTGCCGGAATCCCCGAGTACAAGGTCTGCGCCGTTCGGATCTCCAAAAACTAGGAGGAGAATGCATCATGTATGAAGCAGAGAATCTTGTGGCCATAAACCCCGATCTGACCCCTGAGCTGATGGCAAAGGTAGACGAGATTATTGATCGATATCGAGACAAACCGGGCAGTCTCATCCCTGTTCTGGAGGGGAGCCAGAACCTTGTCGGCTATCTTCCCGTCGAACTCCAGGAATACATCGCAGAGCGCCTTAATGTGCCCGGCAGCACCGTGTACGGTGTTGTCACCTTCTACTCTTTTTTTTCCATGGTCCCCAAGGGCAGGCACACCATCAAGGTCTGTCTGGGAACGGCCTGTTATGTGAGGGGCACAAAGAACATTATCAAGAAGCTCAAAGAGGGATTTGGGCTTCAATTGGGCCAGACCTCGGAGGATCGGCGCTTTACCCTGCAAGCGGTGCGATGCCTCGGGGCCTGCGGACTGGCGCCTGCCGTTGTGATTGACGAGGATACCCATGGCGGCGTAAAGCCCGATAAAGTGGGTGATATCTTGGCTCGTTACGAATGACAGGGGCGTGACCTGATTAGGACCCGCTGTGAAACTTTCGGAAATAAGAGATATCCTGAAGGCAACCGTAATCGTCGGTGAAGACAAACTGGATATGCCTATACTCACCGGCGCTGGAACGGATTTGATGAGTGATCTGCTCACAGGTCCTACCCATGGGGTTGTCCTTTTGTCGGGTCTGAACAATTTGCAGGTGATCCATACATCGGTTATCGCCGGGGTGTCGGCTTTGGTCCTGGTGAGAGACAAGAACCCTGATCAGGATATGATAGACAAGGCCCGCAATCATGACTTGCCGCTTCTGTCGACCCCCTTTACCATGTTCACGGCCTGCGGGAGGCTTTTTGATAAAGGGATTCGAGGCGTCGACGGTAAGCTTCCCAAATAGGGGGAGGGCCTTTACCCATGCCCCGTCTGACGAAGAGTTTTACCATCAAGGCGAGGGACTTTATCAGGGCGGGTGAGGTGTCCATCCAGATTCAGGGGCTTCTGAAGACCATCGGATTCCACCCGACACTCATCCGTAGCGTTTCAGTCTGCGCCTACGAATCGGAGATGAATGTGGTGATGCACGGCGGAGACGGGACCCTTTTTCTGAACGTGGATCCCACCGGCATTGTGATAGAAGTGATGGATAATGGCCCGGGCATAGAAAATATCGAGCTGGCACTTCAGGAAGGATACAGCACCGCCTCGCTGGAGTACAGGGAAATGGGATTCGGGGCGGGAATGGGCTTGCCCAACATCCAAAAGAATACCGATCTATTTGAAATCAAATCCCAAAAAGGAGGAGGCACCCATTTGAAAATGTGCTTCTGGCTGAACAGGAGCGATGAGCAAGGACCCAAAAAATAGGGAGCTTTCCCATTACGTTCAAATTGATGATGCGCTCTGCAACGGATGTGTGCTCTGCATGAAAGCCTGTCCGACCAAGGCCATCCGGGTCAGGAGCGGCAAGGCGCGAATCGAAGGCGTTTGCATTGATTGCGGGGAGTGCATTCGGGTATGCCCTCGAGGCGCCGTAAAGGCGATTACAACGGGGAATGATGCCTCGAGAATCAGACGCTACACCATTCTCAGCGTATCTCCCGTCCTCTACACCCAGTTTGGTGAGGATGTGAGGCCCAATGATGTGCTTCTGGCCCTGCGAAAGGTCTTTAAATACGTCTATGATCAGGCACATATCAATGAGCTTTTCAATGTGGCGACCGAACTTTATATCCAGGAAAGGCGAGACAAGGCCGGAGAGATATGGCCGCTGATTTCACCTATCTGCCCGGTTGTGAACCGTTTGATTGCCTACCGTTTCCCATCTCTTCTGGCGCATATTATCCCGATCGTGGCCCCGAGAGAGATTGCAGCCCGTGAGCTGAGGCGTCGATTATACTGCGAGGCGGTTTTCAAGACGGAGGAGTTCGGGATTTATCATGTGACGCCCTGTTCGGCCAAGATGATTTCCATCAAGGAGCCCATGTTCCTCGAATCGTCCTTTCTGAATGGGGCGCTGGGAATCAACGAAGTCTATGAAATCGTGAAGAAATACGTCGGGAAGGTGGACAAAAACATCATGCTTCATCGCTCCAGCGGAGTGGGCATCGGTTGGGGGATGTCCGGCGGGGAAATCGCTGGTCTGGACAACGGAAATTATCTGGCCGTTTCCGGCATGCAGGAGACCACTAGGTATCTTGAAAAAATTGAGATGGGGCTTCTCAACGATGTCGAATACGTGGAATTTCGAGCCTGCTCCGAGGGTTGCATCGGGGGACCTATGACGGCCGCGGACAAATATCAGGCCAAGCACACCCTGCAAAAACTCGTGCGGATGTTTGGGGTCGAGAAAAGGCTCCAATACGCCCAGGCCCAAAAGGCCTATGAAGAGGGATGGTTCTTTAGCGATGAAAGGAGAATGCCCCCCGAAAAGTTAGGACCTCGGCTGTCCATCTCAGAGGCCATCAGGCGGCAGGAAAAGGTAGAGAAGATTCTGTGTCTTCTTCCCGAAAAGCAGTGTGGCGCCTGCGGAAGTCCCGATTGCCGAACTTTTGCCGAGGATGTGGTTGACGGCAGGACAACATTAGACCAGTGTGTTTTTTATTCCGAATTTAAGGGCCGGGCGGAGATTGGGAATGAAGGTGAGTGAATTTTGTGATCATTTCGGCCTCAAAACGGTGGCTGGGATGGAAGGCCTGGGCAGAGAGATCGAGGCCGGATATTGCGGCGATCTTTTGAGCGATGTCATGGGCAATTGCCCCCGGAAGGCCGTCTGGCTCACGGTTCAGTCGCATCAGAATATCGTTGCCGTTGCCGTTCTTAGGGAGATTTCGGCCATCATTCTTGTTAACGGCCGCCTTCCTGACGAAGAGACCAAGGCGAGGGCCGACGATGAGGGCATCCCTATTCTGGTGACATCCATGCAGGCCTACCGCATGGCCGGCCGGCTCTATGAAACCGGCATTGGTAGAGAAACGGGGTGAAGCTTTACAAGGCCGATCTTCATATCCATTCATGCCTGTCGCCTTGCGGTGACTTGGACATGAGCCCCAGAGGCATTGTCGAGACGAGCTTGAAAAGGGGCCTGGATATGATTGCCGTTTGTGACCATAACACGGCCGAAAATATCGGGGCCGTGATGAGACTGGGTGCTGCGCGGGGGCTGCCGGTACTGGGCGGCCTGGAGATCAGTTCTGTGGAAGAAGTCCATTCCCTGGCGCTTTTTGATAGCGAGGATCAGGCCCTAAAGATGCAGGCGTTCGTTTACGGCCACCTCAAGGGGGCCAACAGGCCCGAAATTTTCGGCGATCAAGTGGTGGCCAATGAGCTGGACGAAGTCGAGGGGTTTAATGAGCGATTACTCATCGGGGCAACGGGGCTTTCGCTGCACAAGATTGTGGATGAGGTTCATCGGTTGGGGGGGGTGAGTATTGCATCCCATATAGACCGCCCGAGTTACAGCCTCCTGAGTCAGCTCGGCTTCATCCCTTTGGATCTGGAACTGGACGCCCTGGAGATTTCGCCCCTCATGAAACGTGATTCCATTGCAGATAAGATCCCCGAGGCTGCGGGATTCCCGGTTGTGACCTTCTCAGACGCCCATTTTCCTGATGACATCGGAAAGGCCTTCACCTGTTTTCTCATGAAAAACCCCGGGGTGGAGGAAATGAGAAAGGCCTTAAAGGGTCTGGCGGGAAGAGACATCGCGGAGATTTGTTGAGAGAAATATCTCTTCATATCATGGACATCATGGAAAACGGTATCGGGGCCGGAGCGGACCTGATCCGTTTGTCCATCGAAGAGGATCATCGGAGGAACCTTCTTCGCGTCAGCGTTACGGACAACGGTCAGGGAATCCCCGAAGCCTTATTGGACAGGGTGGCGGATCCCTTTTTTACGACAAGAACGACCCGGCGCGTGGGTTTGGGGCTTTCGCTTTTAAGGGAAGCGAGCCGAAGATGTGAGGGGGAATTCAGGATCACTTCAAAGGAGGGGGAGGGGACGAGAACTGAAGCCACTTTCAGGATGGATCACATCGATCTGGCACCCATGGGAGATATCGCGGGCGTCATCACCAGTCTGATCATGGGAAGTCCGGAAGTGGATTTCGTGTACTTTCATAGGGCGGACGATCAGCGGTTTGATCTGGATACGAGGGTCGTCAGAAGAGAACTGGAAGGGGTTCCCCTCAGTCATCCGAAGGTCTTGCAGTATCTGTCGGAGACCATCAGTGAAGGACTGACGGGAATCAGACGAAAGAGGGATCAATGATATCCAGTAAGCCATGAGACTTTGAACTTTCAGCAGCTGAATCCCCTATGGGATGCAAAACCAGAGCCCGGTTTATCAGGCCGGGATTCTTTATGCAAGATCATCAGATATTAGCGGTCACGGTATGAGGAAGACCGTCAAGACAAGGGAGGAGACGGCATGGCCAAATTGACCATTGAAGACCTTAAGAAGATCAAAGATCAAACCAAAAAGGATACGGCCCTGAGGGAGGGCGGCGCCACGGTCAAGATCACGGTTCACCTGGGGACTTGTGGGATTGCCGCGGGTGGAAGAGAAGTAATGGACGCCCTTTTGCAGGAGATGGCCGAGACGGAGAGGGAGGATATCCGTGTCATCACGTCCGGGTGTATGGGGATGTGCAGCAGTGAACCCAACGTCACCGTCGAACTGCAGGACCAGGAGCCCGTGGTATACCAGTTGATGGATGCCAGAAAGATGAGGCAGGTCTTCAAACGGCACGTGCTGTTGGGAGAGGTGCAGACCGATTTCGCACTGGCAAGAATGAAATAGTCCGGTCTGTGGAAAGGGAACCCCTTCGAGGATCGATGTCATCAGTGCACACGGCGAATGGACCGGCGGACTTGATTTTTCCTCGGTCTTTTATCCGTAAACCGTTACTCACAGATTCGGATGACTTAAGATATTGATTAAGGAGATCAACCCATGAAGAGTTATCGAACCCACTTGCTCCTTTGTGGTGGAACGGCATGCCATGCTTCAGGAAGTGTGGCAGTTAAAGAAGCCCTGCAAAACGAGATCGTGAAGAGAGGTCTGGATCAGGAGGTGAGAGTCATCGAAACCGGCTGCAACGGTTTCTGCGCCCAAGGGCCCGTTATGGTGGTACAACCCGAAGGCATTTTTTATCAGAGGTTGAAACCGGAGGACATGCCGGAACTCGTGGAAGAGCATCTTCTGAAGGGACGTCCCGTAAAACGTTTGTTTTATGTGGAGCCGGCTTCCTTTGAGACTATTCCGGGGCTCAATGAGATTCCATTCTTCTCAAAACAGTTGCTGCGGGTTCTGAAAAACAGGGGTGTCCTTGATCCTGAAAAGATTGACGAGTACATTGCCCGGGATGGTTACCGGGGAGCGGCGAAGGCCTTGGTGGAGATGACGCCGGAAATGATCATTCGGGAGATGGAAAAATCTGGATTAAGAGGCCGGGGTGGCGCCGGCTTTCCCACCTCTCTGAAATGGAAGTTCGCCAACCAGTCCCCGGGCGATGTTAAGTATATGCTTTGCAACGCCGATGAAGGAGATCCCGGTGCCTTTATGGATCGAAGTGTCCTCGAGGCGGACCCTCACGCCGTGCTGGAGGGCATGGTCATCGGAGCCAGGGCCATCGGGGCTCATCAGGGATTCATCTACTGCCGGGCTGAATATCCTCTGGCCCTTCGTCGGCTCGATATCGCCATCCGACAGGCCCGGGATTACGGGCTTTTGGGAGAGGATATTCTGGGAAGCGGTTTCGATTTTGACCTCGAGGTCTACATGGGCGCCGGTGCCTTTGTGTGCGGGGAAGAAACCGCCCTGATGCATTCCATCGAGGGAAAACGGGGCATGCCCAGGCCAAGGCCGCCCTTTCCGGCCCAGCAGGGCCTCTGGAAAAAACCGAGTGTCCTGAATAACGTGGAAACCCTGGCCAACGTGCCTCAGATCATCCTCAACGGCGGGGACTGGTATGCCAGCGTGGGGACCGAGGGGAGCAAGGGCACCAAGGTCTTCGCCCTCAGCGGTGCGGTGAACAATATCGGCCTGGTAGAAGTCCCCATGGGCACCAGCCTCAAGGATATCATTTACGAGATCGGCGGCGGCATACCCGACAACAAGGCCTTCAAGGCCGTTCAGTTGGGTGGTCCTTCGGGGGGTTGCGTACCGGCACACCTATTGGATACGGTCACGGATTACGAAGCCATTGCCAAGGTGGGGGCCATTATGGGGTCCGGCGGTATGATTGTCATGGATGAAACCACCTGCATGGTGGATATGGCCCGGTTCTTCATAGATTTCTGTCAGGAGGAATCCTGCGGCAAATGTACCCCATGCCGCGAGGGCACCAAGCGAATGCTGGAGATCCTGGATCGGATCACCCAGGGGAAAGGCGAACTCAAGGACATCGACGAACTGGAGGAATTGAGCGCGTTTATCAAGGATTCGGCCCTTTGCGGTCTGGGTCAGACGGCCCCCAATCCCGTTCTTTCCACCCTGCAGTATTTCCGCGACGAATATCTGGATCATATCGTCGAGAAGCGCTGCAGGGCCGGTGTCTGTGCAGACCTGGTCAAGGCCAAGTGTATCAATGCCTGCCCGGTCGGGCAGAATGTCCCGGGGTATCTTTCCCTGGTGGGGGAGGGGCGTTACGAAGAGGCCATTGCCCTGATTTACCAGGATAATCCTCTTCCCGGCGTCTGTGGCCGAGTCTGTGCACATCCCTGTATGTCCGTTTGTCTCAGGGGGCAGACGGATGAAGCCCTGTCCATTCCCAAGATCAAGCGTTTTGCCGCGGACATGGCCAGAATGAACGGCACAACCGTCACGGTGGAAAAGGCCGCACCAAAGGGTCAGAAGGTGGCGATTATCGGGGGAGGCCCTGGTGGTCTTGCCGCCGCCTATCACCTTTGCCTGATGGGGTATGAGCCTACAATCTTTGAAGAACTGCCTCACCTGGGCGGCATGCTCCGCTACGGCATCCCTTCCTATCGCCTTCCCCGGGATATCATCGAACAGGAAATCGGGTTCATCCTGAGCATGGGCGCAGAGGCCAAAACAGGGGTCCGGGTCGGTCGCGATATCTCGATGGAAGAACTCCAGGAGAAATTCGACGCCCTCTTTATCGCCGTCGGGGCCCATGTGAGCTCATCCATCCGCATTCCCGGGGACGACCTCGAGGGTGTGAGGGGCGGTGCCGAATTCCTGAGACAGGTGGAACTGGGTGTCGCGTCCGAGGTGGGGGAGAAAGTGGCGGTCATAGGTGGCGGAAACGTCGCCATTGATGTGGCCAGGACCTGCCGAAGGGAGGGGGCGGCAGTGACTATCCTCTACAGGCGCGAGAGAAAAGATATGCCCGCGGACGAAGAGGAGATCGAGGATGCCCTCGACGAAGGGATTGTCCTCAAGGAACTGGTCGCCCCGAAATCCATTGCCCAAAACAATGGAAAACTGGCCCTGACCCTGGATGAATGCGAACTCAAGGCATATGATCGAAGCGGACGGCGAAGCCCCGTGCCCATTGACGGGTGTGTCCTGAGCGAGGAATACGACACCATATTTTCCGCCATCGGACAAAAGCCGGATTTGACCTTTACCGCGGCACTGGATGCCCAATGGGGTACGGTTAAAGCAGACCGCTACACACTTGCCACGAATCTGCCCGGTGTCTTTGCGGGAGGTGACGCCGTCCTTGGACCGGCCTATGTGGTGGACGCCCTGGCCCACGGAAAGCGGGCCGCCCGGGCCATTGATCAATATCTGTCCCGAAAGAGAGGCGATAAACCCTATGTCGAAAACCGCCAAAAGATCGACGTCACGATGAAGGTGCCTGAAGAGACCATCAAGCAGGCCAGGGCTTTGATGCCGAAGCTGGGCGCCGATGAACGCGTCAAAGATTTCCGCGAAGTCGAGCTGGGCTTTGACGAAGAGACGGCCAAAAAGGAGTGTGGGCGGTGTCTCCGGTGTGACGTCAAACTGGACTGATCTTGTTTCTATGTTCTCCAGGGTTCCCTCTTGTTCCGGGCGGCCTCTTTAACGGGGCCGGCGCACCCGGTAATCGGGGGGTGGGGCTTCCACCTAATGGTTTTCGAAAATTGGGTCTCAGGCGCATTTTGAGAAGAATTCGGCATCGATTCATGCCTGTTCGACCCCTATTGTAACGATCAAAAACCGGTCCCTTTCCCGCTCGCCGAAACGGGGATTTCGAAGGACGAGGATTCTATAATAAGCTGAATTCCAAGTGCTATTTCACTTGTCAATTGCAGGGGAGTGTGTTAACAAATCGGACCGAAAATCGATGAGAGTCCGTGAAATTTTTTTTGTAAAATAACGGGCGAATACTGTCATTGAGCTGCAAACTTTACCCCAAGCGATAAAGGAAGGAATAATGGGATTTAAAAAAGAACAACTCGTTGCCTATTGGATAGCGGGCATATTCTTTGTGGTCGGTGTGGTGTGTTATGCCGCCTTTCCTGAAAAAACACCCGAACAGCCGGTGAGAATCATGTTCAAAAGCACCGGTGGTAAGATCCTCTTCGACCATAAATTCCACATCTCGGAGGAGGGATACGGGCTTGCGTGCACCGACTGCCATCATGACATCGAGGAGGAAGGGGAAGTCCCATCGGCATGCGGAGAATGTCATATGTCGGACAGCGAGGAAGATGCGCCGAAAAAGTCGGACGCATTACACTCTCAATGTATCGGCTGCCATGAAGAAGCGGGCGGCGGTCCGGCAAAGTGCGATGAGTGCCATATGCTTTAGAAGATCTGCCTGAACTTTTTTGACCAAGGTTGGCAGATTTTTTTCTATGAGGAGGTTGATATGATCAAGAGGTCGTTTTTCGGTTTGGCCAAACCCAAACTGAAATATCCGGTCGTTGCCGGAGGGCATCAGCTCGATATCAAGGTGATACCTTTGCCCAAAAAGGTGACCCTTTTTTTGAAAGCTGACGAGATCGCCGGCGATGCACTTCTGATTAAGACAGGCACGATGGTCAGAACCGGGCAGAAATTGAGAATAGGAGAAGACGCCGGAGCTTATCTCATCTCGCCGGTAACGGGAATGATCTCCTCCATCTCGCTACATGTGGGTTACCTCGGGCAGAGCTTTCGCACGATCTCCTTTGATGTGGAGACAGAAGAAAATCTGGATCAGGAATTCAGCATTGCCGGGAGTTCTCCCAACCGGGATACCGCCTCGAGATTCATGAAATCCCTTCCCGGGGCCGCTGAATTCGGAAAGATCCTGGATCCCCGGTTGCCGCTGGAGAGTGTCCTCATCAGCGGGCTGGACCAGGATCTTCTGGTGACCTCCAACCGGCATGTGGTCAAGAACGACACGGCGGACCTCAAGTATGGTATCGATATCCTGAAAAAAATTTGCCCGGAGGAACGACTCGTCCTGGTGGTTCCCCCCGATCTTGTCTCTCTCACGGCCCAGGCGGGCATTGAAGTGCAAACCATGCGGCCGGACTATCCCTTTATGCTGCCACGGCTCATGATCCAGAAGGTCCTCGGGAAAGTCATTCCTTCGATGGCGAGTATCGAAGAGGCCGGTGTCGGATTTGTGAGTGCCGAGGCCGTCTCGGCCCTGGGAAAGGCCTTTAAAAATCGCGTCCTGCCCGTTGAAAAAATTATCACCGTGATCCTCAAAGACGAAAGCGCCCTTGTGGTCAAGGCCAGAATCGGGACGCCTGTAAACGATCTGCTGAACGCCCTCAACATCGAAACAGAACACGGTGACCGACTTGTTTTCGGTGGTCCCATGACCGGTCGCGTGGTCTATGACCTGGATACGCCCATAGGCCCGGACACAAACGCCCTCATGATCCAGGACGCTGCGCAAATCGTGCCCTGGTCCGACAGCCACTGTGTGAACTGCGGTGAGTGCGTCAGAATTTGCCCCGCCAAGGTCCCGGTCAATATGCTCGTCCGCCTGCTTGAAAACGGCCTCTTCGAAGAGGCCGCTGAGCGTTATGACCTGTTTTCCTGTGTGGAGTGCGGCCTTTGCAGTTATGTCTGTATTGCAAGAATCCCAATATTTCACTACATCATGTTGGGCAAATATGAATATGACCGGATGAAACAAGCGGAGGAATCCAATGCTTAACCAGAAG
>CAYNYM010000058.1:0-11406 GCA_964401325.1 uncultured Desulfobacteraceae bacterium
TGCGGGAATTTGCCCTCGGCCAGGGCATTCGGCATTATATCGAATTGGGGGACGGGGGCATCGAACATGTGATTCTCCCGGAAAAAGGATTGGTCATCCCCGGCGATCTGGTGATGGGAGCGGACAGCCACACTTGCACCTACGGTGGTCTAGGGGCCTTTTCCACGGGGGTGGGCAGTACGGATCTGGGGGCCATCATGGCCACCGGAAGGACCTGGCTCAAGGTGCCCCCCTCCGTCAAGATAGTCTTTGAAGGCACCCCGGGCAAATGGGTGGGTGGAAAGGACTTCATCCTGTTCACCCTCGGGCAAATAGGCGTTGAGGGTGCGATTTACAAGACGTTGGAATTCTCAGGGGAGGTCATCCGGTCCCTTTCTATGGATCAGAGACTGACCATGGCCAACATGGCCGTCGAAGGGGGGGCAAAGAACGGCATCTTCGTCCCGGATGACGTGACCCGGGCCTATGCGGCCGGGCGCGGAGACCGGGAACCGGCCTTCTACCAGAGTGACGAAGACGCCGAGTACGAGAAGATCCTCACTTTTAACGTGGATGCCCTGGAACCCCAGATCGCTTTCCCCCACTCGCCGGACAACGTCAGGCCCGTGTCGAGGGCCAGGGATGTCCGGGTGGACCAGGTCTTTATCGGTTCTTGTACCAACGGCCGTTTGGAGGATCTGCGGACCGCTTCAGAAATCCTGAAGGGCAAAAAGGCGACCCCGTCCGCAAGGCTTATCGTCATTCCGGGCAGTAATCTTATTTACAAGCAGGCCGTTCAGGAAGGGATCATCGAGACCCTGCTTGATGCCGGTGCCGTGATCGGCCCCCCCTGTTGCGGCCCCTGCCTAGGCGGGCATATGGGCATCCTGGCCAAAGGAGAAAGGGCCCTTTCCACGACCAACCGGAATTTCATCGGGCGAATGGGGCATCCCGAAAGCGAGGTCTATCTGGCAAGTCCGGCCGTCGCTGCAGCTACGGCGGTCTTGGGCAGAATCGGGACGCCGGACGAGCTCGCATAAGGCTGCGGAGCGATTCCACAATGATGTGATTCTTTATAAAGGAGATTATTTGTCATGAAATTCGAGGGCAGGGTTTGGAAATTTGGGGATCACATAGATACGGATGTCATAATCCCTGCAAGGTTCCTCAATGTATCGGACAAGGACGAACTGGCAAAAAATTGTTTCGCCGATATGAGACCCGATTTTGTAAAAGAAATCCGTCCCGGAGATATCATCCTGGCGGGGAGCAATTTCGGGTGCGGTTCCTCTAGGGAGCATGCGCCCTTGGCCATCAAGGCGGCGGGTGTCGGTGTGGTGATCGCCAAGAGCTTTGCCCGGATTTTTTACAGGAGCGCCTTTAACATCGGGCTGCCTATTTTGGAATCCGAGGAGGCTTTTATCGCTTTTGCGGACGGAGATCGGCTGTCGGTGGATCTCGGTTCGGGGCGGATCGAGGGAACGGTGACAGGAAAACAGGCTCTTGCCAAGCCCATACCCGATTTTATGCGCAGTATCATCGAGGCGGGCGGGTTGGTGTCCTTTATCAAAACCAAGGGATCCTTTTAAAATAAAACCTGCTTGCGCAGGTCTTATAAAGCGCTTCGCCTTTGGCGAAGCTTGCAAAGAAAAGGGGTGATTATTATCAAACTGACAGGCGCACAAATTATCATGAAAACACTGCAGGAAGAGGGGGTGGATACCATCTTCGGCTTTCCCGGCGGCTCGGTTATCGATATCTACGATGAACTGGTCAAGACGGACATTCGGCACATTCTGGTCCGTCACGAACAGGGTGCGGTGCATGCCGCAGACGGTTATGCCAGGGCATCGGGTCGTGTGGGCGTTTGCCTGGTCACATCGGGACCGGGAGCTACCAACACGGTGACGGGCATTGCCTCGGCCTATATGGACTCTGTTCCCCTCGTCGTCCTGACGGGGCAGGTCCCGACGGCACTCATCGGCAATGATGCGTTCCAGGAGGTGGATATCGTCGGGATTACCAGGCCCTGTACAAAGCACAACTACCTGGTAAAAGACATTGAGGATCTGGCGAGGATCCTGAAGGAGGCGTTTCATATCGCCCGTTCGGGTCGCCCCGGTCCGGTCGTTGTGGATCTGCCCAAGGATCTCGTGCAGAAGGCCACAAAGAGCAACCCCATGAAGGATGTCCGGCTCAGGTCCTACAATCCAAGCTATGAGCCCAACATGAAGCAGTTGCCCAAGGTCGCCAAGCTCATCAAGGATGCCAAAAGGCCCCTTGTTTTCGCGGGTGGCGGGGTCATCCTTTCAGGCGCCTCCCAGGAGCTGACGGCCTTTGCCAGGAAGATCAAGGCTCCCGTGACCACGACATTGATGGGGTTGGGCGGGTTTCCGGCATCCGATCCCCTGTGGCTTGGGATGATCGGCATGCATGGCACCTATCGGGCCAACATGTCGACCGGGGAGTGCGATCTTATGGTTGCCATCGGCGTACGCTTTGACGATCGGGTCACGGGCAAAACGGATGCCTTCGCCCCGGGCGCAAAAATTGTCCACATTGACATCGACCCCACTTCCATCCGTAAGAATATCCCCGTGACCGTTCCTATCGTGGGAGACTGCAAGATTACCCTGAAAAAGCTGAATGGCCTGCTGGAAGAGGATGACCTGGGTGATGTGGGGACGAAACACGGACCCTGGTTGGCGCAGATAGCCGAATGGAAGGCCACAAGGCCTTTGGCCTACGATCAGGGAAAAGTGATCAAACCTCAATTCGTGGTGGAAAAACTGTATGAACTGACCAAGGGTGAGGCCATTATCACCACGGAAGTGGGGCAGAACCAGATGTGGGCCGCTCAGTATTACCATTTTGATCGGCCGAACTGTTTCATCACCTCCGGTGGTTTGGGGTGCATGGGATTTGGATTACCCGCGGCCATCGGTGCAAAGATCGCCTGTCCCGACAAGGTGGTGGTGGATATTGCGGGAGACGGCAGTATCCAGATGAACATCCAGGAGATGGCGACCGCGGTTCAATACAATGTCCCCATCAAGATTGCCATTCTCAACAACGGATACCTCGGGATGGTCAGACAGTGGCAGGAGTTATTCTATGATCGCTGCTATGCACACACAGAGATGAGCCATGCCCCTGATTTTGTAAAGCTGGCGGAAGCCTTCGGGGCGGTCGGCCTTCGCGCAAAAAAGCCGGAGGAAGTCGAATCCGTCATTAAAAAGGGGCTTTCCAGCCCCGGGCCGGTTATCATGGATTTTGTCGTTGAAAAGGAAGAGTGTGTTTATCCCATGGTTCCGGCGGGACAACCCCTCACGGAGATGTTGCTTGTGTAAGGGGTGTCCGTGTGGGGTATGAAATCAAGGGATGCCAGCCGAAAATCCACGGATATCGGTAGTAAAGATTCCTGAATGAGGAGTGAAAATTGCGCATGGGAAAAGTGGACGAAAAAAAATCTATTCTGTCAATCCTTGTAGAAAACAAGCCCGGTGTGCTTTCCCGCATTGTCGGGCTTTTCAGCGGTCGCAGCTTCAATATTGAAAGCCTGTGTGTCGCTGAAACGACCGATCCCCTCGTTTCCCGGATTACCCTTGTGACCTCGGGAGACATGCATGTGTTGGAGCAGATCAAGAAACAACTCAACAAATTGATTAATATTGTCAAGGTCATGGATTTTACCAACAAGGCCTTTGTGCAGGGGGAAATGGCCCTTGTCAAGGTGCGGGCCAAGGCGGAGTACCGGGCTGAAATCCTGCGAACCGTGGATATTTTCAAAGCCCGGGTTGTAGATGCCAGCCCTGAATATTACACAGTGGAGATCATTGGGAATAACGGCAAGATTGATGCCTTCCTGAGCCTCCTCAAACCCATGGGTATTAAAGAAATAGCCAGGACCGGGACCATTGCATTGGGCCGGGAGAAGAAATAGAAAGGAGATAAAATGGCAAAGATTGATTTCGGAGGCGTCATTGAAGAGGTGGTTACCTCTGAGGAGTTCTCCCTGGAAAAGGCCAGGGAGGTTTTGAAGGATGAAAAAATTGCCATTCTGGGTTACGGCGTCCAGGGACCCGGACAGGCCCTGAATCTGAAGGACAATGGTTTTGAGGTCATCATCGGCCAGAGGGAGAGTGAAGCCTTTTACTGGGACAAGGCCGTGGCGGACGGGTTTGTCCCCGGTGAGACCCTTTTCCCCATCGAAGAAGCGGCCAAGCAAGGAACGATCATACAGTACCTCCTGTCCGATGCGGGTCAGGTGGCCACGTGGGATAGGGTCAAGGCCTGCCTCAATGGGGGGGATGCCCTGTATTTCTCCCACGGTTTTTCCATCGTGTACAAGGACCAGACCAACATTATCCCTCCCGATAATATCGATGTCATCATGGTTGCCCCGAAGGGATCAGGGCGCACGGTGCGGACCAATTTTCTGGACGGGAGCGGTATCAACTCCAGCTTCGCGGTTTTTCAGGATTATACGGGGAAGGCCAGGGAACGGACTCTGGCGCTGGGCATTGCCATAGGCTCGGGGTACCTTTTTGAGACCACTTTTGAAAAGGAAGTTCACAGTGATCTGACCGGAGAACGCGGGGTCCTGATGGGTTGTCTTGCCGGCGTTATGGAGGCCCAATACAATACCCTTCGCAATAACGGGCACAGTCCCAGTGAGGCTTTTAATGAGACCGTGGAGGAGTTGACCCAGAGCCTGATTCGTCTTGTGGCCGAAAACGGCATGGACTGGATGTTTTCCAACTGCAGCACGACCGCTCAGCGGGGCGCCCTCGACTGGGCCCCGAAATTCAGGGATGCGGTCCTGCCGGTCTTCGGTGAGCTCTATGAGAGGGTCATTTCCGGCGCGGAAACCAAGCGGGTCTTGGAGGTCAACAGTGCCCCGGATTACCGGGAAAGCCTGGGCGCGGAACTGGACGTGATTCATAACTCCGAGATGTGGCGAGCGGGCGCAGCGGTTCGTTCCCTCAGACCCGAAAACCGAAAGAAGTAGAGGCGAGAAAGGGTAAAACATGTCAACTGTATACCAAATCGGTGTCATCCCGGGAGACGGCACGGGTCCGGAGGTTGTCAGCGAAGGGGTCAAGGCCCTGGAGGCCGTTTCCAAGAAATTTGGGATCAACTTCAGGTTCAGGGATTACGACCTGGGCGGCGAAAAATACCTCAAGGAAGGCGTCCTGCTGCCGGACGAGGTAATTGATGAATTGCGGACGATGGATGCCGTTTTTCTGGGGGCCATCGGTCATCCGGGGGTAAAACCCGGTATTCTTGAAAAGGAAATTCTCCTGAAGGCGCGTTTCGAACTGGATCTTTATATCAACCTCAGGCCGGTCCAGCTTCTCCCCGGCGTGGATACGCCTCTGAAGGACAAGGGGCCGGAGGACATCGATTTCGTGGTGGTGCGGGAAAACACCGAGGGCACCTATGCCGGGGGCGGTGGATTTTTCAAAAAGGACACGCCGGATGAGATTGCCATTCAGGAGTCGGTTAACACCCGCAAAGGGGTGGAGCGCTGCATTCGATATGCCTTTGAATGCTGTCAAAAAAGGAACAGGAAAAAACTCCTGACCCTCTGTGCCAAGACCAATGTGCTGGTCTACGAATCAGACCTCTGGTTCAGGGTCTTCGAAGAAGTCAAGAAGGATTATCCGGATGTGCAGACCAACTACCAGCACGTGGACGCCCTCTGCATGTGGATGGTCAAGAATCCCGAGCAGTTCGACGTTGTCGTCACTGGAAATTTATTCGGAGACATCATTACGGATCTCGGGGCCGTGATTCAGGGCGGACTCGGGATTGCCGCAGGGGGGAATATCAACCCCGAGACCACGGCCATGTTCGAGCCCATCGGCGGATCGGCCCCCAAATACACCGGCCTCAACATCATCAATCCCATGGCGGCTATCGGTGCGGCTCAGATGATGCTGGATTATCTTGATGAAACAGAGGCGGCCGGAGTCCTGCTGGAGGCCATGAAAAGGGTCCTCAAGGACGACCTCAAGAGCATGGATGCCGGGAAGATGGGTTACGGCACCAGCGAGGTCGGCGACCTGGTGGCGGGCTACATCGTGAAGGCCTAGCCAGGGGGGGGCGGAACGATTCCGGCCGGAGGGTCGAATCTGTGATGAAATCAAAGTGATCAAATAATCAAAGGAATCGATCATACCGAAGGCGTAAGGCAGAGAGGGGATAAGAACGTGAGACGAATCGAAGGTCATCTCGTATAGGTCTTGAGCCTCAAGTCCTGCGCCTTTTGTCTGATGGGGCCGGTGTTCCAAAACCCCGGGGGCAACGACATGGGAGATCTCAGAATCGCAGCCGTATGCATGCATTCAAAACCTGGCGATCTTGACGGCAATCTGCAAAAGACGGAGAATTTTGTCGGGAAAGCTTCAAGACAGGGGGCCGATGTCGTGTGCTTCCCGGAACTTTCCCTTACCGGATACAGTCTGAGTAACCTTGAAAGGCTCTGCTCACCCCAGCGTGGGGAGGAGTGTATTCTCAGGATCACAGAGATGGCGCGAATTCACGGGGTGGTGATACTGGCCGGCTTGATCGACTGGACCGAAGGGCGGATGCCTTGCATCAGTCAGATTGTTGCGGGCCCGGGCGGCCTCCTGGGGATGCACCGAAAGACACATCTTTCCCCTTCCGAGCAGGACGTTTATCGGCCGGGAAGCGAGATCGGCGTGTTTCCGTCGAACGATCTTCGCTTCGGCATACAATTGTGCTATGAAGCCCACTTCCCGGAAATCAGTACGCTCATGGCCCTGCAAGGGTCTCGGGTCATCTTCATCCCCCACGCCTCACCGAGGGGAGAACCTGGGGAGAAGAGGGAAAGTTGGCTCAGGCACCTCCCGGCCAGGGCCTTTGATAACGCCTTGTATATTGTGGCTTGCAATCAGGTCGGGATAACGGATCTCGGGTTTTCCTTTCCGGGTGTGGCGATGGTCCTGAGCCCTGCAGGACGACTCGTGGCCGAATACACGGGAAACGCTGAAAATGTATTGATGGCGGATTTGAAGATGGAAGGGCTCGAAGCGATAAGAGACCATAAAATGCGATATTTTTTGCCCCACAGGAGGCCTGAACTCTATGGGGACTTGGGCACCGAATGGATAAAGACGCCCTGATGTTACGTCCTGAAGATCCCATGACTTTCATGGGCTGAAAGAACTGCAATTGAAAGCTCGGCACAGGAAAAAAGGCACAAAGTGAAAGACGGCGTCCCTTTGTTCCTTTTTCAGTGAACAGATAAAAATATCTTGAATGTTTATATCAGACACATCCTGTGGGTTTAGGTAAACCGGCCATTTTACAGGCGCCTTTGCCCGGACCTGAGGGAAACAGTTCATAGATATATTTTAATTTGAAACCGGTTACCTTTGAAAGAATTCTTACCATAGGCGCGATTCCATTCTTTTTGTAATAATCCTGAAGGACGTTGATCACCTTCCAGTGTTCATCGGTAAGCTCTTCGATCCCTTCGGCGTCCTTTACATGGCGCACCCAAGCCTCATTCCAGTTGTTGAAATCGTCGATGAAGCCGTCTTCATCCACATTGAAGGTGTTTCCTTCAAATTCGACTGTTGGCATACCTCTAACCTCCTTTATAAGTTAAATTGCTAACTTAGTCCCTGTCGAATTCTAACTTATAACTTGGATTCCTGTAAATGTCAATCCTTCAATTCGGATCCTTTTTGAAAATTTTACTTCTTGGACTTATTGTAAAGAAGTGCTGCCTTGAAAAAGTTCTTCCCCCATAAAGTGTTGCCCACTGCGTGGGTATGTGTATATGTGGCCAAGAGGTTTTTTCTGCAGAGTCCGTCTCTCTGCCCGTCAAGTCCTTTGCCTCGAATCACCTTGAAAATGGAGGTGATCTCTTCGGAGGTGTCTTTCAGGGGGCGTGAATAATGGAATTCATGGCCTCGAAAAATCTCCCCCTTGGGATAATAGGGGTTTTCATGGGTGGTTTCAAGGATGGTGTATCCGTGCCCCTGGGGGTTTTTTTCCATTGAAAAGGCCAGGGGCAGGGCCCCTACCATGGGGTAAGATTTTCCGTCGACGAGCAGCGCTTCCCCCATATAGAGCAATCCCCCGCACTCTGCGTAAACAGGAAGATAGGCCTCAATTTTCTGCTTTAAAGATTCTCTGAAATTTTTATTGTCGGCGAGTTTTCCTGCCTGGGTTTCGGGAAACCCGCCTCCGATGTAAAGGGCGTCGATTTCAGGGAGATCCTCGTCCTCCAAAGCGTTGATTTCCACGAGGACTGCGCCCATCTTTTCGAACTGGGCAAGATTTTCCGGGTAATAGAACCAGAAGGCCCGATCCCTGATATAACCGATCCTGGGGGGAGTATTCGACGCCTGGTCCTCGAATGGATCCCCTTCCGGTCCGCCATGTGCCCAAAAGGGTGGAGACTTCCTGGCCACAAGCCAAAGGGCATCCAGATCGATATATCGTTCAACCGTGGTGCGCGCCCATTCAATCGCTTTATCGGCTTGCACCCTTTCCTGATGCGGCACGAGCCCCATATGTCTTTCAGGAAAGGGATTTCCGCTGAGTTTCGGCACGGATCCCAGGACGGGAACTCCGCAGTATTTTTCGATGGAATCCCTGACCAGCGCTTCCTGACGCGGACCGGCTACCCTGTTTAGGATCACACCTGAGAGGTCGAGGTCCGGATCCAGTTCCCGGCATCCGAGGACAAGGGCCGCCGCGGTGCGAGTGACCATGGTCACGTCCACGATGAGGACGACGGGGCACTTCAACACTTTGGCCAGCTCTGCGGTGCTGCAGCACCCGTCGGAATCCAGGCCGTCAAAGAGTCCTCTGTTCCCTTCAATAAGGGACAGGTCGGAAGAAACTGAATTCTGAATAAAGGATTTGATAATCTGCGCATCCGTCATCATAAAAGAGTCGAGGTTGTGGCAGGGGCGGTCGGCGGCAAAGGACAGCCATTCGGCATCTATGAAGTCCGGCCCTTTTTTGAAAGGGGAGATGCTGAGGCCCTTTTGCCTCCAGGCGGTGGTCAGCCCAAGGGAAAAAATGGTTTTGCCTGAGCCCCCCCTGAGGGCGGCGACGGCGATACGCGGTATAAAATCACCCATTTATTTTGCTTCTTTGATTTGATGGGGGTGGAAGCGAACTGAAATGGCCGTGATAATGGGCCACGTCCGATGGTCATCCGGCTTAAAAATCAACAGGCATTAAAAAAGGCTATAAATCCTTGAGGCCGGATTGTCAATGAAAATTGAAGGATCATGTGTCGATCCCGAAAATGTAACGTGTTTTTTTGTTGACAATTTGTGGGAATTCTGCGTATAAATTTTATCCTAGTCTACTCCTTTGAGCCAATAGACCTCACAAAGCTCAAAAAATTAGAATCACTGCCTGCACGGTATAACATCTGTTCGGTTTTTGTCCTTTTATTTCTTTTGAATCTCTGATTATTCATGCTGAGTTCCACGTCATAGACTAGTTTCGAAAATATCTTCCGCATTCTTGACCCTTCTGGGGACAAGTAGTTTTAAACACAATCAAATCCTGAAAATCCCAGATAGTTATGCCTGACGCAGAGGGTAAAGACATCCTGTTTCAGACAACGGGCAGTGTGATGAAGCCCCTGTTAAAATATTGAAATCATATAGGGAGGAGGTGAATCGAGCGGTTTTTTTTTCGGGAGTTTCTCCTAGCGTTTACGACAATGCAAAAAAAAGGAGGCATGAATAATGGCTTTTGAACCAAGAGAACCACAAAAAGAGCTGAAATACGATGAGCTCAGGATTTATTCCGACGAGGAATTGAACAATTATACCGACGAAGAACTGAAGAATTTCGAGGTCAAACATGATATTCCCATGTGCGAAGACCTTGAAAAAGGACCCTGGCCGAGCTTTGTGGCGGACGCCAAAAGAGAGGCCCTTCACAGAAAAAAACTGCCGGACGACCGGATGATGATTGAAAGGGACGTGGTGGATGACCTGCTGGGTCAACTGGAAGTCTCTTTCCAGGACGGTGAGACCCACTGGAAGCACGGCGGCATCGTCGGGGTCTTCGGCTATGGCGGTGGGGTTATTGGAAGGTATTCGGACCTTCAGGAAAAATTTCCTTCCATCGCCCATTTTCATACCATGCGTGTGAATCAGCCTGCCAGCAAGTTTTACAGCACGGACTATCTGAAAACGATCTGCGACATGTGGGAATACCGGGGAAGCGGCATGATGAATATGCATGGTTCCACCGGTGATATCATTTTTTTGGGGACCTTCACCGAGCAGCTGGAGCCGATCTTTTTTGAGTTGGGTCATGTGCTTCAGCAGGATTTGGGTGGTTCCGGTTCCAATCTGCGGACACCGTCCTGCTGCATCGGAAAGGCTCGCTGTGAATGGTCCTGCATTGACACGCAAGATATGTGTTATGAATTGACCCATTTCTATCAGGATGAGCTCCATCGTCCCCAATTCCCCTACAAATTTAAATTTAAATTTGATGGGTGTCCGAATTGCTGTGTGGCTTCCATCGCACGATCGGACATGTCCTTTATCGGGACCTGGCGTGACAATATCCGCATCGATCAGGAAGCCGTCAAGGCCTATATCGGCGGTGAGATCGCCCCTAACGCCGGTGCCCATGCCGGAAAAGACTGGGGAAAATTCGATATTCAGAAGGAAGTGATCGATCTGTGTCCGACCCGGTGTATGTGGATGGAGGACGGAAAACTTATGATCGACGACAAGGAATGCACCCGGTGCATGCATTGCATTAATGTCATGCCTAGGGCCTTGAGGCCGGGTGAGGATAGGGGCGTCAGCCTTCTCTTGGGTGCCAAGGCCCCGATTCTGGAGGGCGCCCAGATGGCCCTGTTGACCATTCCCTTTATGAAAACTGAGCCTCCTTACGACAATATCAAGGAGAAGGTGATCGAGCCTGTGTGGGATTGGTGGATGGAAGAAGGGAAGAACCGCGAGCGGCTGGGTGAGTTGATCCAGCGTCAGGGCATACAGAAACTCCTGCAGGTCCTCGACATTCCGCCCATGCCTCAGATGGTTAGGGAACCTCGTGCCAATCCCTACATCTTCTGGAAAGAGGAAGATGTACCTGGTGGCTGGAAGAGAGACATCAACGACTATCGTGCCAGACACAAGAGATAGCATCAGATAGGAGGTGGAAAATTATGGCATTATCACAGGAAAGATTGGGACTATTCAATCCGAATAAACCCATGGAAAACCGGATCACCGACCTTGGGCCGAGGCATTATTGGCAGTACTTTCCGCCCATCATCCAGAATAACTACGGCAAATGGCTCTATCACGATATCTTGGAACCGGGTGTTTTGGTCCACGTGTCGGAGACCGGCGACAAGGCCTTCACCGTGCGGTGCGGCGGTTGCAGGTTTATGAACGT
>CAYNYM010000059.1:0-11326 GCA_964401325.1 uncultured Desulfobacteraceae bacterium
AGGGAAGGGTTGAGAGGTTTTTGTGTGGAGAAAGGGAGAAGGAATGGGAAATAGGAAAAAGCAGGAAATAGAAGGCCCGAATCAACAAAGACAATGTTTATTGACCAGATCTTAGAATGATTGTTCCGGCGGATTGATGCGGAAATCACCACTTTTTCCCGCTTGACGATTGTGATCGTTTCTTACCTCTGATTATGAAGATATCGCAACTTCAGGGACTGTCAAAGAAAAAAATGATTTAAAAACATACTGTGGAAAATTTTTCTCTATTTTGTGTTTCGCTGGTAGCTCTGGGTCTCGAGTGGGCAACGCGCCCTGCAAGGCGGTACAGGTGCGCGTGAGAAAAGACAGTATTCACCGCGGAGGCGCTCCAGTGAAATAGGCTACATATTTCACGGGGCAGGCGGAGTGACACAGAGAACGAGAAAAACAAAGTTATTATGCTGTTCTCAGCGTCTCGAAGGAGCGCAGCGAGTGGGCGGTGATAAAAGGAAAGGCAAAATTTACCGCCCGCTTCGCTAGAGGCACAGAGTACGCAGAGAGGATTGGTAGTTTTCCCCTGCCGGTGAGGGGCCGTCAGGGGAAAAATGCTCATGCGCTTCGCGCAGGGATTGATGTCTTGGGGTTTACCTGGGTGGTAAGGCTTGAATATCGCCGGTCTGACTGTTGGAGAGAATGATGATATAAGTGCCTGGAGGGCTTGTGATTTTTGCTTTCGGTCCGTCCCTGCCCTGTGGAATGTTTACCAAGTGAAATGTGAAGCCTATTTCATAATGGCGGAGCCTATTCCTCTGGGGTCAACCGAAAGGAAAAAAAGATTTGCCTCTGTAATCTCCCACCGGGGCATAGGCCGTATGGGCCGGAGGCTGTGTCTCTGGCGAGCGAAGCGAAGGCGCGTGAGAAAACTAAATTAAAGAACTATCTCACACAGAGATCGCAGAGAAAAGCTTAAAAATAATAATATCTTACAATGATTTTTATAAATATAGGATTATATGAATTTGATTCTTTAATGATTTGTATCGTAGTACTTTTTTGCCTTTCTCCGGCGGCCCTGTGTCTTTAGCGAGCGAAGCGAACGGGCGTGAGAAAACAGAAAAAAATGTCTGACACACAGAACGATGCTTCGCACTTACGGGGCAGTCCGGGCAGGAGGGAAAGGTATCGCATACGCACTACCAAACAGCATGTTCATAGTGATCTCTGATCATCTTGTCTTTTGTTACCAAGCTGTTCTGGCCTATCGCCGATTGTGCCGTAATAATGCGATCAAAAGGGTCGCGTGTCCATGATAGCTTGGATGCTGCCTGAACAACGTCAAGAAAAGGCCTTTGGCATACTTGAAGCTCAATTTGCTGATGAAGATAGTTGAATACCGGATCTGCGCCAAGAGTTGTGCGGCCAATCTCATACAGGTAATCTAGTTCCAATAAGACTATTGGCGAGATAAGGATTGCAGGGTCAAATTCAATCAAATGTCGGGCGGTTTCGCTAAGACCCTCTCCCTTACGAAGATAAAGCCAAAGAACAACGTGTGTGTCGACATAAATCATATTTGTGGTTTCCACTCGGATGACCAGTCCATGTGAACAAGGTCATCGGGGTTTCCAACAATAAATTCGGGATGTTTTTCCAATTGATCAAGATCCCTATGTTTTTGAGCAGGACTAATAAGCAGGCGTTTGCCTTTTCTCTCGAAGACCGCTGGGACACCAGTCTTGATGACTTTATCCAGAAGACTGAAGATATCTTTTTGGTTTTTTGGGTCAGTTTCCTGGGAGGGCATTTTATCGTTCCTTATTTTAGTTAGTTAATGCATATATTATCTTAATTTCAAATAATTATATCGTCAAGAAAAAAAATAGGGGACAGGTAAATTATTATTGTAAACTGAATGATGATTTGATAATCTCGCAAAGACAATAAAATCAATGCGAACCTGATTTACCGAAAGGAGGAACAGGCAATGCCGAGAATAGCCCGTTTGATTGTAAGGGGGGAACCGGCGGTCTACCACGTGATGTCACGGACGGCCCTGGACGGATTCGTGCTGGGCGATATTGAAAAGGAATATTTGCTGAACCTTATCAAAAGGTTGAGTAAGGTCTATTTCACCGAGGTCCTGGGATTCTGCCTGATGGGCAATCACTTCCATCTCCTGGTTCGTATGCATCCCGGCGACGCTTACGACGATGAGGAGATCAAGTCGCGGTTTTCTCGTTATTACGGTGATGAACCGAAGATTCCGATCAGTGACGGTCAAGTCCCCTGTTTTCGAAAGAAATGGGAGAGCCTTTCCGAGTATGTCAGGGAGATCAAGCAGGGGTTTTCAAGGTTTTACAACCGCAGGCATCATCGAAAGGGCTTTTTCTGGTCCGACCGGTTCAAGAGCGTGATCGTCGATAACGGTGAAACGCTCATCAACTGCCTGGCCTACATCGATCTGAACCCGGTGCGGGCCGGTATCGTGGAAAAACCCGAGGAATATCGGTGGGGTTCGCTTGGATATCATGTTCAACGGCAAAATGAGGACGGTTTCCTTTCTCTTGATTTTGGGTTGAAGGAATTCGGTTTAAAAAAGGCAAAGGAGAGGCTGAGGGATTACCGTCGTTTTGTTTATGAAAAAGGTGGTGTCAGGGGAACTGAAACGGAGCGCAAAAAGGATTTCAACCTGAATGAAATCGATCGGTTCCGATATCGTACGCGGTATTTTACAGACAGCGCCATCATCGGAAGCAAGGCCTTTGTCGACCGGGTCTACAGGCAATTCAAACACCATTTTTCATCGAAACACGAAAAGAGGCCGAAGGTCATCGGGGGGCTCGACGGAATCTATTCGCTTAAGAAGCTGTCGGAGGCGATTTGATGTTGCCCACAGAGGGATGAAATTCATTTGAACCATGAAGGTCATGAAGGGCCTGAAGGGGAGACGAGGTAAAAAATGAAAGGATAAAGGCGAAAGGGAAAGAAGGATCGCCGCACTTAAGGAATACTTCGTTCGAGGAGCGCTTCGCTTGAAGGTGGAGGAAGAAATAAGAATACAGTAGACAGAATACGGGAGTGGCGGGGGACAAGGGCTCTTTAAGATGAGCGTTTTGATAGGTGCGTGAAAATAAACCGCCCAGCCTGTCCCGTGTGCGGGGCTTCGCTCGAGACGCCCCAGTTAAATAGGCTGCGCATTTCACGGGACAGGCAAAGACCGCAGAGGGAAAGTTGTTTTTTCCCTTGCCGGTGACCCCGCTTAATATAGATTTTGTAATGAGCGGGACAGGGACGCCGACAGGGGAAAATCCTCATGCGTTTCGCGCAGGGAGTGATTTCGTAGGTATCACTATTAATAGCCAGGAGTCTTTGAGTTCGGCTATCGGCCGAATAAATATTGGCGGGCCTTCAAAATGTTGACCCCCATTCTCCTATTCTGCCACGGGTAGCGACCGAACCCGAATCCTGTCTTGGTCAAATACGACAATAGCTCCGGTATCCAAATCTTCACAAAGGGCGGGCAAATTCAATAATAGAAGTGAGAGTTGCTCTTCGGGGCGACGCTGGGTTTGTCTGCGAAATAGGATCACAGATGGCCTTTTCTCTCTCTTGAGAGCCAGTAAGGTAGCAAAGTCAGTGTCACTGGAAATGAGAATCCGATCTTCTTCTGCCGCCCGATCGAAGATGTCCTCATCTAATGCCGACTGAAGCCCATAGTCTCTGACGTGGATTGCGTCAAATCCTGCTCGAACTAAGCCGCCGGCCACAATCGGGGATAAACAGTTATCTATGAGAAATCTCATGAGCCCACTGCCAGGGGCAGTTCTCGCTCACGCAATGCCTCTGCCGCATATTGGAGCGATTCCCTTATGTCTTCTCTCTCAAGATCTGGAAAATTCGAGAGAATCTCTTCAGTGGTCATGCCATCGGCCACCATGGCTACTACTGTGGCCACTGGAATGCGAAGCCCTCTAATGCAAGGCATACCTCCCATCTGTCGCGGATTTATGCTGATGCGGTTAAATTTCAATGCTGCTACCTCCCTGTTTTTTATTGACTAATTGTCATGATACCCAATGAAAACGCCTTTGGCTAGAAGGAAAAAGGGAACGGCAAATTATTGTTGCGCTTTGTCGATCGGCTGTACCGGCAATTCAAACACCATTTTTCATCGAAACACGAAAAGAGGCCGAAGGTCATCCGGGGATTGAATGGCGTTTATTCCCTGAAACGCCTCTCTGAAGCAATCTGAAGGCGCAAGGTGGGACAGGGGCATGTGAGAAAAATCAAAAGACAAAAACATATATCTCACACAGAGTACGCAGAGATCACAGAGAAAAGAAAAAACTGATCATTTAGTGAGGCTTAGAATGGCCAAGACAATTTTTTTACGGTAAAATTTATTCTCATGTTTTTTATTTCTCAGATGGCTCTGCGTCTCTAGGTCCGCCGAAGGCGTGACCGGGCGTGAGAAAAGAAAAACAAAAAACTGTCTCACGCAGAGCCCACAGGGATCACAGAGAAAAGATAAGAACCAAAAGAAAATGTCTCACATTCTATTAAGATGACAGGGGCCAGGCAAGGAGCCCCAGCCTCCGGCCCTGAGAGGCCTGCGCCCCGGAGGAGAACCGCATAGAATCATTACATTGGGAAAAAAGGGAAAAATCAGATGCTTTTTTATTGACGATATTCAACAATGAATTCGGCCAATTGCTTTAAAGCCTGGAGTGCAGCTTTTTCGATTACCGGTAAGTTGAATCATGGTCGGGGTGTAATGAAAGGATACGCAGCCATAAGCCGTCTCGGTAAGCCACTCCTCGAAAACCTTTGCCAATTCGAAAGCTGAAAAGTCTTTTGCCTTCCGGGCCTTTCTGGGACAAAATAGATTCCCATTTTAGTCCATGGTCAGCATACACCTGCTGCCATACCATGTCTGCCAGTTTCCGGAGGGTATTGAGGATGTTCCGCTGTTCGCTTTTGGATAGATCGAAAAGCTGGCGTTGAAAAACAGGGTTGTTTAAATCTAAACGAACAGGCTCCTGGCTTTTCTGGTTCATTATCTTGATAGAGATTCCAGTTCTTCAAAATCAGTGTCACTGGGCGGGTTTTCCTCTGCCCAGGCGATAGCTTCGTTAAGCTCAGCCTGTACTTCCGTCCTGTGCAGCCACTTTTCATTTTCTGGAATAAATCGACCAAGTTTAATGATCCAAACACCCGTTTCTATCTCATCCAAAAGCACGGTTTGGCCTGCGAATTTTTTGCCCAGTGAGATCTGTCCACTACTGCCAACCGTTTTTATGGTGCCCATTTCCCCCCCCAACTAAAATATTAATTTATGATAGCACGAATGCATGATTGGTCAAGGAAAATGTATGGGCAGATAAAAGTTGTTTTTCGGATTACGGAATCATCGTCGGTTCAAGGGAGTTCGTTTCCGATAACTACCAGCGGTTTAGGCATCTGTTTCAGTCGAAGAGGGAAAAGAAGCCAAAGGCGGTGAGAGGGTTTGAGGAAATTTATTCGTTGAAGATGTTGTCAGAGTCGATTTGATATTGGACACGGATTGATAAACAGCGGATTTTACCATGAAGGGTTTGAAGAGCATGAAGGTATTAATCAGCCATAGAAAAAACAAAAGACATATATCTCACACGGAGATCACAGGGACCGCAGAGAAATGAAAAAACCAGACCAAAATTGGGCCGGGCAAATTATAATAACAATCTCGATTATTCCGCGTTATTCCCATATGTAATCCCAGGAATCGCCCATATCCTTCAAGGGGAATGCCGTTATCTTGTTTGAGAGACGATATTGCGCTGTTCCAGGGTAAAGAATCCACAGGTGCTGCAGTTTCAGATCCTCCATGGCAGACCTCATGGACTTCGTGAGGCGTGGTGCATCGACATATTTGAACTCCGCTCCCCAATTCATCCCTCCGTGCTGCCAGAAAAGATCCAATTTAGCGCCGGCATGGGTATTCCAAAAATATACCGCATGAATGTCCTTTTCGAGGGTTCTGCAAAGTTGTTCCAATGCAAAGCCTTCCCAGGATGCTCCCAATTTTGGATAGGATTGAAGCTGTTCCATATTCTGAATGGAAAGTAGGGCATGGAAAATTCCGGAATCCCGAAGATAGATTTTAGGTCGCTTTACAAGTCTTTTCCCTACATTGGCGTACCAGGGCTGGAGTGTTCTTATCATAAAGGTCCCCTCCAGTATCTCTATATATCGGCGCACGGTAACATCCGAAATGCCAAATGAGCGAGCAAATTCCGAGTAATTGATAATCTGGCCGTGGTAGTGACACAACATGGTCCAGAATCTTCTCAGGGTGTGGGAAGGAATGTGGATGCCGAGCTGAGGAATGTCTCTTTCAAGGAAAGTGGTGATGTAGCTCTCCCTCCATTTAAGACTCATTTCATCATTCTCGGCAGTAAAGGATCTAGGGAGCCCTCCCCTGAGCCACACCTTCTTTAGATTAACATGGCCCACATCCGTTATCCTAAAGCCCCCCAAATAAAAATAGCTGATTCTCCCGGCCAAGGACTCAGAGCTCTGTTTGATGAGATCTCTTGAGGCGCTTCCAAGAATGAGGTATTTTTGGTCGGGACTAGAGTCGATCAAATACCGAAGCAAAGGAAAAAGCTCCGGTTTGCGCTGGATTTCATCGATGACAATAAGGCCACTGAGGTCTTCCAGCGCAAGTTGCGGCTGATCGAGCCTTGCAGCGTCTCTGGGGTTTTCAAGATCAAAATAATGATCAAAAGCAAAATGACGCGCCAGAGTGGTTTTCCCGCACTGCCTCGACCCTAGAATAGCCACTGCAGGGAAGTGCTCAATAAGTCGACTTATTTCAGTGAAATCTTTTTTCCGATCAATGAAGTCCATGGGTGATATTTTAGCAAAAGTTATCGAAATGTCAAAGTCCGATTTAGAAATTTCAAGGAAGTTGTCCTATGTTTGCTCAAATGCAGTAAAAACATAATTTTAAACTGAATGAAAGAGAGAATAAAAGGGACGGGCGTTTTTATTGCTTTTTTTATTGAATATATTCAGCAATGAATTCGGTCAATTGATTAAAAGACCGACGGAGTGAAGCTTTTCGCTCACCGGTACGCAGAATCATGGTCAGGGTGTAATGAAAGGATACGCAGCCATAAGCCGTCTCGGTAAGCTATTCCTCTAAAACCCTTTCCCATTCGAAAACTGTAAAGCCGGGTGCCTCCCAGTAAATAATATTTCTGGTAGGCCAATTGAAATTTTATCAAGAAGACCATGACGGGGGACAAAAGAAAGAGGCAAACGCTTAGAGATGAGAGGACAAAGGGAAGAGACCGGTGGCTTTGCATGGGGGGATGCTAGGGGGGGCAGGAGTCGATTGGGAATGTAAATGTGAACACCTCGATAGTCGGCGATGATTATGTGCCTTTGAATAGATTATGGATGACCTCACATGCCTCGCCGGGAGTCACGATTTGAATCTGATCGTATTCCTTCAAAGACAAAAGGTGTTTGTCTCCTGAGACAATAAGCAAGCCCTCGAATTCTGAGGCTAGAGCGAGGAATATGTTGTCGAAGGGGTCCTCTTTAATTTGATGAGGGATATGTTGAGGAGAAGGGACGAAGGAAACGAGATTCATATAGTAGGCGATGACTTCAGAAGCGGAGATACCCAGCATGGATAGTCTCTTAATGAATCGCTTGTAACGTATGACACGAGCCAGTTCACCTGCCGTTTCTTCACAGGCAAGGATGTCCAGTAGGTGCTGTCGCGCCCATTTAAGAATTTGGTTGGGCGGGCCTGACCACAAAAGGCCTGATATGGCCACATTGGTGTCGATCACAACCTTCATTCGATGCTACGCATTTCATGAACGATTCGTGAGATTTCCTGAAGGTCGGGTTGTGTATTGTCTTTCACGGCGGAGACGCGATCCAGCAGGTCTGAAGGCATTTCCTCGAATGGTACGACTCTAAACAAGGGTTTTGATCTCTTGAGCACAATGATTTCTCCGGCACGTTTGATTTCTTTGGCCATATCTGAAAATTTTTGTCTGAATTCTTTTGCGCTCACGTATAGGGGCATTTTGTTCATCCTCCGTGTTTCTTAAGTTGACTAAAAGATACCCTTTGGTGTATCTGAAGTCAAATATTTTAGCCGATACTTTTTTCAATTATTATCTGTAACAGTGTTTTAACTCCTGGGAAACAAGGATGTGGAGGAGAAGAAAAAAGTAAAAAGATAAAAACGGGTATCTCACACGGAGATCGCAGGGTCCTCAGAGAAAAGAATGAAGAAATTTTTAAGAATGGTTTTAATTTTGACTATAGTCAATGACTATGAAAATTATTTCTGACGATGTTTCGTAGAGTTGGGAAACAAATCTTCATTGTCAGGCGTCGATAGCGTCTTTTGTGTCCCATCCTCCCGGCATGCCTTCGGTCAACAAAAAAGAGACTTTCTCCTTTTGAATGGATTGATGGGCCTTTCCATCAAAGGTGAGCCATGTGCCGTTCAGATCCCTGGCAAGGGCGGCATAACAGGCATCGTACCCTGTGAGGCCTTTTTGAACAAAACGATTCGCTTTTTGAGCAAGGCTTTCCGTCATTGGCTGTCTGAAAATCCCCCCCTGAAGCAGAGGAATAACGCCGTTTCTAAAGGCCTGAAGCCCGTTAGGATGCAAACGCTCCAGGACGGCATACACTTCAAACGAAAAGAGTTCAGGTACGGCAAACTGCCTGGGATGATTTACCACGCCTTCCAGCACGTTATCGGCATTCATGTGGGATTCTTCCGAAATAAACCATCTGACGGCAACGGAGGCGTCAATCACCCAGATCATTTTTCGTAGCCTCTCAATTGTCGCAGCAGCATGGTGCTTCCCAAAGGCGTTTTCCTAGGTTTTCTCAATTCTTTAATGGACTCAAGGAGGCGTTTTTTCTCCTCTTCGGCCTTGACATCTAAAAAACGTCTCTCGAAATCCTCCTGGGTCACCAAAACAGCCCTGACTTGCCTTCCCTTACTGATCAGAATGGGTTCTCCTGTCTTGTTCAGCCGGTCAAGGACCTCGCCTAAATTGTTTCTGATCTTTAGTGCATTGACCTCTTCCATGATCAGTCCCTCCCTGCCCCTTTTACTCTCACGATATTAATGGGGAAAATTGGTGATGTCAAGTGTATATAGTGGTATGCACATATACATAAATATCTGGATCTGGGGAAGGGTAGAGACCGGAGGTTAGAAAAGACGGTATTCACGCAGGGACGGCCTTCGCAAGCCGGGGCAGGGGAGAAAGGTGCCGGGCCGGAAGGCGATAAGGATAAGAAAACCGAACTTCTATGAGAATTGATGCAAAGTATTCAATAAAAAATTCTTTTTATAGAAGGTTTATTATCTTGACTTTTTTCCTTCCCTGATGGCTCCCACCGGGGCGTAGGCCTCTCCGAGCCGGAAGCCTCAGGGCCGGAGGCTGTGTCTCTAGGTCCGCCGAAGGCGTGACCGGGCGTGAGGAAAAAAACAAAAAGAAAAAGAATTATCTCACACAGAGTTCGAGAGATCACAGAGAAAAGAAAAAGCGAATTATTGTATTATTCTCTGATAATGCTGCATTTTTATTTCAGAATAGTGTAAAAATATCCGATCTCAGATCATGTCATAAATATTTTTCAAGTCTTTCACCAACAAAGTGGTCGACTATGAGTATTGATGAAAGCGCTAAGGCAGTCAGAGTGAAAAGCTGGTGGGAAAACGGTCTCAAACGGCCCTATTTGCCCTATGTTTTCCCATTTATTCTTTTTGCCGTCATAAGTTATGGGGGGTACGTCCTTGATTTACCCAAAAGTCTCGTCTACCTCGCTATGACCATGTTAGTCGCCTTCAGCCTTTATTGCTTCAGAAAGGCCTACCAGGAGGAGGTCAGGTTTTCATTAGATTGGCTTTCAATCCTCGCGGGTTTTCTCGTTTTTGCAATATGGATTTTGCCGGAGGGCCTCTACCCCAAGGTCGGACACTCGGAATTCAACCCTTACGCACACGCAAAAGGCTACGGCGTTTATGCCCTTATCGGTTTCAGATTGATAGGAGCGGTTCTGGTCGTGCCCCTGATGGAAGAATTGTTATGGCGATCATTTGCCTTGAGATTTCTGATAAATTCCCATTTCAAGTCGGTACCCTTGGGGCAATTCTCCTGGTTTTCTTTTGTCGTTGTGTCAATCGCATTTGGGTTCGAACATCACCGCTGGCTCGTGGGCATCCTTGCCGGAATGGTTTATGCGGGTCTCCTTTACCGGAGCCGGAATCTTTTTTCCCCTATCCTCTCCCATGCCGTAACCAACCTCCTCTTGGGTACCTACGTGCTCATCACCCGACGATGGTCTTTCTGGTAATCCTGGTAGATCGAGAGATCGGGAAGGGGAGGCCACGAATGTGCGGATCAAAAAATCTCCTGAGTGATGCCATTGAAAGAAATTGAAATCCACAAGATCAGGTTGGGAACCTGTAATACCTATTTGATAGAGTTCGGAGAATCCTGCATCCTTGTCGATGGAGGCAACCGAAATCAGTTCTCCAAGTTTATTGACCACTTGGAAAAATTGAAAATCGCATCAACCCGCATCAAGTTGATCATCGTCACCCATGTGCATTTTGATCATGTGGGCTCACTTGCAGATATCAAAAGGCTTTGCCGCTGTCCGGTCCTGGTCCACAAGACAGAGCGTCCATTACTGGAATCAGGAAAGGTCGTCGTGCCACCCGGCACGACTCCGATAGGGCGTCTTTTATCGACGGTAGGAATCTTTTTTCAACGTAGTGAAAGGATCGGTTTTGAACCGGTCAGGGCCGATGTTCCGGTTGATGACCTGTTGGACTTGAAAAATTATGGTTTTCCGGCCCTCCTGATGCACACTCCGGGCCATACGTCAGGTTCGATTTCTTTACTTCTGGAAAACGGTGAGGCCGTGGTTGGTGATTTGGTCATGAACTATTTACCTCTGGGGAGAGGTCCCGTTTTCCCCCTGTTTGCCGAAGATGTTTCCCTTGTCCTGAAGAGTTGGAAAAAACTGATAGAGGCCGGAGTAAAGAGGCTCTACCCAGGCCACGGGAAATCCTTGGCAGTGGAAGGGCTGATTCGAGAGTATGAGCGTCGGGTCGGGAGAAAGAGGCGCGAGGATTTTGCCGGAGAATAGGTTCATGGGATTTGGGCCTTGATGCTCTATTCACCTCAGATGGTGAGAAAAAAGAGGTATTCACCGCAGAGACGCGGCCTCCGGCCCATAGAGCCTAAGCCCCGGTGGGAGGACGCAGAGAAGAGAATAGATATGTTTAAATGATATGGGAATA
>CAYNYM010000060.1:0-5124 GCA_964401325.1 uncultured Desulfobacteraceae bacterium
CGGCCTCCTGGACATAATTTTCCCCGACAATCTCCAGGCCGGCCTCGATGGCCTCCTGGACCTCTTCCGGTGTCCGGGTCTTGGCGGCACCCACCAGCCTCACGCCCTGGGGCAATTCACCCAAAATCTCCTTGACCTTTTCGCGAATCATCATCTTTCTCCTTCCGGCCTATTGATACCCCAAAACATGGGGGGTGTAAAGCCCTGACCTGGGGCCTAAATCCACCGCCCAATTTGCACATCATACCTGGAATCAGGACATTTAGGGGCATTCCTGATCACCACAAAGGCATGAGATATCTGCAAGTTGCGCTTGACCGGATACCCCTTTGGCTGGAAGATTCTCCCGCGATGCGAGGGACAGATGATGTCTTGATGATGGATCAGGGGGGCGTTCCCGGCCTTGGCGAGGTCCCCTGGTGGACTGAAAGTCGAAGACCTTCCAGGAAGGTGAAAAATCGGTTGAAGACAAGGGAAGAAAGTGATGATTCAGGCGTAAAAACAAGCTCTTGCAGAATGCATATTGACCCGGATAATGGAAATGCCGTTTTCGCCTGAAGATATCCCCCAAAAAAACACCCCTCTCGATCTTAAGATTGTGGCATCAATTCTGCCGAGAGTGGTGAATTTGGTTTTGGTTCAATCTAACAACTGGAACAGCTTCCGCAACCGCCACCTGCCTGGAGGCTCGACTGTATCGAGAAACCCGCACCCATGTTGCCATCAACAAAATCCACAGTGATAGGTTTAACCTGCTCAAAAAGTCCCTTTTCTACCAGATAGGTTATACCGTTGTTATCCATGACCTCGTCGTTTTCTTTAGGCTCATCCAGAGCCATTCCCAGGGAGGGCCCGGATCAGCCACCTTGTGAAAGAAAAATTCGAATAATGTGGTCTTGCTCTTTGTCCTTGAAAAACTCCTGGATCTTCTGATCCGCTTTTTCCGTTACCTGAAACATATTTCCTCCTTTTTGGTCTTTGCGTCCCTGCACCGAATTCATACTCAAAAAGTATACATCATTAGAACCCTGTCAAGCTACCGAATTTCGCACGCCTTTTAAAGATCTTTTTCATATTCAGATCAAAATGATCTGAAAAGGTTACATCAAAGCGTGCATATTTGCCCGCCCCGGTATAATCGGCACTCTCATATGCCATGACGGTCTCTTCAGAAAACTCCTTGAAATCTTTGCTCACGTGCACCTTTTAAAAAGGTTCTTCGGCCAGTCTCTGCTGTAACCAGACAATCACCTTATCAAACTCGGCCCGAAGTTCAGCCATGGCCTTTCCTCTGTGGCTGACCTCATTTTTTTCTTGTCGCGTCATTTGGGCAAATGTCCTCTTCAACGGGGCGTAATACAAAAGGGGATCATACCCGAATCCGTTCTCCCCGCTCACCTGATAGGCGATTTCCCCCTCGCAGGCCCCCTCATAGGTCAGGGCCGGCCCCCGGGGCACGGCGATGGAAATCACGCACTCAAAGCGGGCCTTCCGGTTGCCCTTGCCCTCCATGTCCTTGAGCAGCTTAAGGTTCCTGACCTCATCAGACACCCCCTCTCCGGCATATCGGGCGGAATGAACCCCCGGGGCCCCATCCAGGGCCTCCACAACGGGACCGGAATCGTCTGCAAGGGCCGGGAACCCTAAGAATTTTGCCGTCATGAAGGCCTTCTTGTAGGCATTTTCGTCAAAGGTCTTTCCATCCTCAAGGACAGGAGGAATGGGACCGAAATCTGCCAGACTCTTTATTTGGATTTCAAAACCGGACAAGAGCTCATTGAACTCTTTGATTTTTCCGGCATTTCTCGTTGCGAGCACCAGTGACCTGTGAAACATGACCCCATCCTTTCCCTTGTTCAAATCTTCTCTTTCACCTTGTCCATGAAAATCTTCTGGATCTCCTCGAGGCGCTTTTCATCCTCCGCCTCAAAGCGAAGCACCAGAACCGGCTGGGTATTGGATGCCCTGACCAGCCCCCAACCGCCGTCAAAGAGCACCCGGACGCCGTCCACATCAATCACGTCATAATCCCTTTTGAAATCCGCTGCCAGGGCGGCCACAACCCGAAATTTTTCCTCGTCCGGACAATCCAGACGAATTTCAGGGGTGCTGCACATATTCGGGACGTCCACCAGAAGGTCCCTCACCCCCCCTTTGTCCCGGGTCAGGATTTCGAGAAGTCTGGCCCCTGCATAGATGGCATCGTCATACCCGTAATAACGATCGGCAAAAAAGAGATGCCCGCTCATCTCTCCGGCCAAAAGGGCCCCTTCCTCTCTCATCTTGCCCTTGATCAGGGAATGACCGGCCTTCCACATGACAGGTTGTCCCCCATGCCCGGCGATATCATCATACAAGGTCTGGGAACATTTTACCTCACCGATGATCTTGGCCCCCGGATGCTGCTTCAAGAGATCCCGGGAAAAGATGATCATCAACTGATCCCCCCAGATGATCCGCCCTTCAGGGTCTACAACGCCGATCCTGTCGGCATCCCCATCAAAGGCAATCCCCAGATCGGCCCCGGTTTCGGCCACTTTAGAGACAAGGTTTTCCAGATATTCCGGCAGGGTGGGGTCCGGATGATGGTTGGGAAAATGTCCGTCCGGTTCGCAGTAAAGCTCTTCAACCCCGACCCCCATCCCGGCATAAAGTTCGGGGGCCACCATCCCCCCGACCCCGTTGCCCGCATCAATGACGACCTTTCGCTCCAGGTCGCCGGGCCGAAGGCCTTTCTGAACAAATTCCAGATAGGGTGCCAATACATCCGTGTCGTTCAACCGGCCCCTCCCCTTGGCAAAGCGCTCCGAGGCCACAATCTCACGGAGCTTTTGAATCTCGCTACCATAGATGGTGCTCTTGCCCAGGCAGATCTTGAGACCGTTCTGGTCGGGGGGGTTGTGACTCCCCGTAATCTGTACCCCCCCGTCCAGGTTCTGATGAAAGAGGGAGAAATAAAGGAGTGGTGTCGGGACCATACCCACGTCCAGAACGTGGGTGCCCGTCTCACGCAGACCGACCTGTAGGGCATCCATGAGGTCCGGAGAACTCAAACGGCAGTCCCGGCCGACGGAAACCCTGCTCACGCCTTGATTCCCATAATAGGTCCCCAAGGCCAGGGCCAGACGATAGACCGTCTCCTGATTCAGGTCCTCCGGGACCTGGCCCCGGATGTCATATTCTCTAAAGATATTAGGGTTCATGGCCTTTCATTCCTTCTCATGACCTGTAGTCCGCATTGATGGACACATACTCGTGGGTGAGGTCGCAGGTGGTGATCCGGTCTTCATGGGGTCCCCGGTGGAGATCCACAACCAAGGCAAACTGTTTTTCCTTCATGCGTTCGGTTGCGCGGGCCTCGGCCTCCCGTCCGACCCCCAGGCCCCCTTCCACGATCTTCACATCACTCACCCAGATATCCACCTTTTGTTCCTCCATGGCAATCCCCGAACGTCCAACGGCCGCCATGATCCTGCCCCAGTTCGGGTCCTGACCGTAGCAGGCGGTCTTGACCAGCGCGGAATTGGCGATGGTCCGGGCCGCCCTCTCGGCATCGGAGGCCGAGGCAGCCCCCTTCACCTTCACATGGATCACCTTGCTGGCCCCCTCGCCGTCCCGAACAATCATGGTGGCCAGTTCATCCAATACGGCGGCGAGCCCCCTTGTGAATGCCGCATCGTCGTCCTGTGACAGGTTTGGATTCCCGGCCCTGCCGTTGGCAAGGATCAGGACGCAGTCATTGGTGCTCGTATCCCCGTCCACGGTGATCCGGTTGAAAGTGGTTTTTACGGATTCAAGGAGGGCCTCCTGAAGATGGGCGGGTTTGACGGCAATATCGCTCAGAACGAAACAGAGCATGGTGGCCATGTCGGGCATAATCATGCCCGCCCCTTTGGCCAAACCAAAAATTCGATAGGGGTGGCCCTGAATCTCGCCATCAAAACGGGCGGTCTTTAGAAAAGAATCCGTCGTCATGATGGCCTTTGCCACATCGGGTAACCCTTCAGGGATGAGGTTTTCCGTCATGCCCGGAACGACGGCAGAGACAAGATCCATATTGAGCGGGGCGCCGATAACCCCCGTGGATGCCACCAGGACCTCTTGAGATCTGATCCCCAATGCCCGGGCCACCAGCTCGGCCGTCCGTCTTGCGTTTTCCAATCCCGCCTGTCCCGTGCAGGCATTGGCGTTTCCCGCATTGGCAATGATGGCCCTGGCCTTACCGGTTCGAATATGTTCCCGGCTCAGGAGGATCGGGGCAGCCTTCACCTTGTTGGTCGTAAAAACAGCCGCCGCGGCCGCCTCATCTTCCGAGACGATCAGGCCGATATCCAGGTTTCCGTTCTTTTTCAGGCCCGCCGCCACGGCAGAGGCCTTGAAACCTTTGATGATGGTTGGGTCGTTTTCCATGGTCGTTTCCAGTATCAGAGTGATTTCATTGTCTTGTAACTTTCAGTTTATTGAAAAGGATACAGATGGGGACGGGTCGTGGCACTTCTTTTCAAAAACGAAAAAACGCTGTCCCGAAAAAAGCATGTCATAAATGATTTCGGAGCTGAGACTTGGCATCACATGCAATTGTCACAACGAGGGGTTACTCGTTTCGGCCGCAGCATTTCTTATACTTTTTTCCGCTTCCGCAGGGGCAGGGATCATTCCTGCCGACCTTTTTCCCCTGGCGCTTGACGGTCATGGGGCCTTCATCGTCGCCATGGCTGAAGCTCATGGCCCGTTTCTTTTTCCTGGGAAGTTTCTCTTCAGCCGGCTGCTCTCTCTGAAGTTGGATGCGGGAAAGGGTCATCAGGCTCTCTTCACGAATACGGTCCATGAGTTCCTCGAAAAGGGCATAACCTTCCTTCTTGTACTCGCGAAGGGGGTCCATCTGACCGTATCCCCTGAGTCCGATGCCCTCCTTCATATGTTCCATGTCCTGGAGATGGGTGATCCACTGGTTGTCGATGATCTGAAGGATGACAAATTTTTCCAGCGAACCCATATCCTGCCGTCCCAGGTAGCTCCACCTCTTTTCATAGGCCTCGTGAACCTGCCCCCTGATTGTCTCCGCGAGCTCTTCCTCTTTCAGGGTATCGAAAGTCTCCTCTCCCAGATCTTCAGGCCCTATTC
>CAYNYM010000060.1:5134-11305 GCA_964401325.1 uncultured Desulfobacteraceae bacterium
GGTTTGTTGAAAAACGCAGAGGTGTCGCTAAAATGTATCAGGAGCTGCTGGCCGATGAAACAAGGCTGATCGTCCCAACAGAACCGCAAGTTCGGGGACGAAACCCGAAAAGCCGGATAAGGCTCTCCTTCAAGCCCTGAATGTCCCAATCCTCTGAGGGGATCTTGGGATCCGTGAACCTGGCGACGAGCTCATCCACCTTCTCATCCGCCATATTGCTGACGATCTCTCCCACCCCGTCCCCTAAGAGGATATCTTTGCGCAGAGAGTAGACGATCTCTCGGTGCTTGTTCATGACATCGTCGTATTCCAGGAGATGCTTTCTGATATCGAAGTTACGGGCCTCGACCTTTTTCTGCGCATTTTCAATGGCCTTTGAGACAAGGTTATGTTCGATGGGCTGACCCTCTTCCATGCCCAGTCGATCCATAATGGAAGCCATCCTGTCTGAACCGAATATTCTCAGGAGGTCGTCCTCGAGGGAGAGATAAAACCGCGATGTTCCGGGATCCCCCTGACGCCCGGATCTTCCCCTGAGCTGGTTGTCGATGCGCCGGCTTTCATGCCGTTCAGTTCCCAGGATATGCAGGCCATCCAGATCCACCACGCCCTCACCCAGTACGATATCGGTCCCACGCCCGGCCATATTCGTTGAAATGGTGACCGTCTGTTTTTGTCCCGCCTGGGAGATGATTTCCGCCTCCCGCTGATGATGCTTGGCATTCAGGACGGAGTGGGGAATCCCGACGCGTTTGAGCATCTTGCTCAGCATTTCGGATTTCTCGATGGTGATGGTCCCCACGAGCACGGGCTGGCCTTTTCGGTAGAGCTCCTTGACTTCTTCGACGACCGCGACGAATTTTTCCCGTTCGGTCTTGTAGATGGCATCCGGAAAATCCTTTCGGATCATTTTTTTGTTCGTAGGGATGACGATCACATCCAGTTTATAGGTACTGTTGAATTCCGCCGCTTCCGTATCCGCCGTTCCGGTCATACCGGCGAGTTTGTCATACATGCGAAAAAAATTCTGAAAGGTGATCGTGGCCAGTGTCTGGTTTTCTCCCGCCACGCTCACCCCCTCCTTGGCCTCCACGGACTGATGGAGCCCGTCACTCCACCGCCTTCCCGGCATCATGCGTCCTGTAAATTCATCCACGATGACCACCTGACCATCCTTGATCACATAGTGGACATCCTTTTCAAAGAGCCAATAGGCCTTGATCATCTGCTGGGTCGCATGAAGGAGTTCCGAGGACCGCATATAACGATTCTCCAGTTCCGTGAGCCGTTCGACCTTTTCCTCTTCGCTGAGGCTGTCGTCTTCCCTGACCTGGAAGCTCTCATCATCCAGGTCCGGCAACACGAAATCATCCTGCCCGCCCCCCAGGAGCCTGATCCCCTTTTCGGTCAATTCCACGGAATTGCTGTGCTCGTCGATGGTGCAGTAGAGATCCTGATCCAGCTCGGGAAGCAGTTTCTGGGAACTCAACATGCTCTCCATCCGATCAATCTGCTTTTTCAGGTGCTGATTTTGTGCGATGATATCCAAAAAAGCAGGGGTCTTCGGATCCCCCCGTTTGACCTGCACAAGCATTTCAATGGTTTTTTCGTCCACATCCTCGGTATCCAGTCTTTTTCGAATCTCATCCAAAATGGAGCGAATCACCGCTCCCTGCTTTTTTTTGAGATTGATGACGAGGGGTTTGACGTCCGTGAAGACCGTATTTTCGCTTTTTTCAACCGGACCGCTGATGATCAGGGGGGTTCTCGATTCGTCGATGAGGATACTGTCTACCTCGTCCACGATGGCGTAATTGAACTCCCGCTGGGCAAAGTCCGCCTTGTCGAACTTCATGTTATCCCGCAGGTAATCGAAACCGAATTCATTGTTGGTTCCGTACGTGATATCGCAGGCATAGGCCTTTTTTCGCGCTTCGTCGTTCATGCCGTGGACGACGACCCCCACGGAAAGGCCCAGGAATTGATAGATCGCACCCATCCACTCTGCATCACGGGTGGCCAGGTAATCATTGACCGTCACCAGGTGGGCGCCCTTACCGGTCAGGGCGTTCAGGTACAGGGCGAGTGGGGCGACCAGGGTCTTTCCTTCACCCGTCTTCATCTCTGCAATCCTCCCCTCATGGAGAACAATGCCGCCGATAAGTTGCACATCGAAATGACGCATGCCCAGAATTCTGACCGAGGCCTCTCTAACCACCGCAAATGCCTCGGGGAGCAATTCAGCAAGGGTCTCACCCTTTGCGAGTCTCTCCCTGAATTCAACTGTCTTTGCCTGCAGTTCCGGGTCGGACAGGGCCTGAAACCGGGGTTCCATCTCATTAATGGCGTCAACCATGGGAGCCATCCGTTTCAGTTCCCGCTCATTCTTGCTGCCAAAAATACCTTTGATTAAATTTCCGAGCATAATTATTTCTCTGTGTCAGATTCTCGTTTGAGATACGCCGGGGCCATGGCCTTGGGCCGGACTTTTTCTCGTTGACCCCCGATTTGAATCGCCAGCCCCGTAACGAATCGCGGGGGCACGGCACAACCATGCCCTGCCACCGTGACGCCCTGAAAGGATTCCGGGAACCCTTTCAGGGGCGGGGTAACCAGTCCGCCCCCGAATGAGCGGTCACCATGCCGACCAAGACTCATGGGGTTCATTAAACGCATAAACTAATCATTTTACCTAAAAAGGGAAAGAAAAAAATCTGAAAGCTAATTGAGGATGTATCGGAGTGGATCGACGGGTACACCGTTCAAATGGACCTCATAATGAAGATGCGGGCCTGTGGTACGACCGGTTATGCCGACCAACCCGATCTTATCACCCCGCTTGACGGACTGCCCTTTTTTTACCAGCATTTTCTTCAGGTGGGCATATCGGGTCTTGAGGCCGTAATTGTGACTGAGGGTTAGGATATTGCCGTATCCGTAATCCTTCCCGGCAGAGGTCACAACGCCATCAGCCGGAGCGATGATTGGGGAACCCATTCTCGTGCAAATGTCAAGGCCACGATGAAACTCCTTCTTGTTTGTGAAGGGAGAGGTCCTGTAACCGAAGCGGGAACTTACCCACCCCTTGGCCGGCCAGACAGAAGGCGTGCATGTCAGCATGGATTTCTGGTTTTTCAAATATCGGCTCAATTCCGACAAGTCTTTAGCTTGGATGGAGATCTCGGCATCGAGATTATCCAAAGACTGGTGCATCTTCCTGACCAGTTTTCGATGCCCCTGTTCTCGGATGGAGTTGGGGTCCAGGAGGGCGGAATCCGAGCCCCCGATTCCCAAGAATTGGGTATTGTCCTCGCTGGGTTCAAGGTTCACCATGACCCTCAACTGATTCACAAAGGCCTTGGATTCAACCATATCTTCACTTATCCGGTTGATTCTCTGAGCCAACGAGACGAGTTGAACGTTCTTGGCCTTGTTTTCTTCGTCCAGCCCGGTCAGACTGGGCATTTGCTTTTTGATGTTCCAGTAATCCTGGATCAAATAGGCGAGGCCAACACCCAGGGCCAGCAAAAGAATGCAGAAAAACATGAACGCCGCTTTGGGGATTTTAAGCTGCCTGGTTGGACTACTTCCGTCAGGGAGAAATAATATGGTGAGTTTTTTAGCGGTCACGACGTTCTCTCTCATTGCGGTCCGTAAAAATGGGCGAGCGAAAGTTTTGGAAAATTAACACAAGAAGCTCCGATTTGTCAACCCCTATCAAGTCACCCTGAATACCCTGATTTCAGGCATGATAGGCTAATCAGGCCGGGGATTCAGGTCTCCCAGATCACCCCAAGAATTGTTTGATTTCCCTGGCAAGTGACGGGCTGATACCCGGGACCTTCATGAGATCATCGAGACTTCTTTTGCGGATCGTCTCGGTATCACCAAAATGCTTCAACAAAAGCCTTTTTCGCTTTGGACCGATGCCCGGGATCCTGTCCAATTCGGAGGTGATCAGTTTCTTTTGCCGGAGTTTACGGTGATACGTCACCGCCCTCCTGTGGGCCTCATCCCTGATGCGCATGAAAAGATGCAGCAAGGGGTTGTCGGACCTCAAGGGCAGAGGATTCTTGCGACCGGGAAGGTACACCCTGTCCGCCGCGCCGGTCTCAGCACCCTTGGCGATGGCGGCAAGGGCCGGTGCCTCAGCGCGTTGGAAGGCATCTGCTGCTTTTTTTACCGCCATGAGGTGCCCTTTCCCGCCGTCCACGAGGAACAGGTCCGGCAGATTTTCCTCTTTCATCCTCCTGGTAACAAGTTCAGCCATCATGCCATAGTCGTCGATGCCCTCCACATCTCTTATCCTATAATTCCTGTACCCCCCCTTGTTTGGAAGGCCGTCCACAAAAGAGACCACGGCCCCCACCGGCAATTCTCCCTGGATGTTCGAGATGTCCATGCCCTCGATGGATCTCGGGGGCCTGTCCAGTTTCAGGAGGGTCCCTGCAAGGGCCGCCAGATCCTGGGGCCCTGATTCCGCCCGGGTCTCCAGGAGGTTCAAGGCATTGGCCTTTGCCATTCTGATGAGCCGCACCTTCTCCCCCCTCTGCGGAAGGTCGATGGAGACTCGCCTCTTTGCCAGGCCCGAGACCCAGTCATTAATGGAGAGATGATCTTCGATAGGTTCGGAAATCAGGATATGGGGTGGAATGAAGATTTCTCTGTGGTAATACTGTTTGAGGAAGGCTTCCATGACCTCCGAGGGTGTGCCCCCCTTGCCCTTGAACTCGAAATCCCGGCTGCCCGTGAGATAGCCTTTTCGAACAAAAAGGATGACAATCTGAAAGATCCCACCCAGCTCCTCGAGACCGATGATGTGCTCGACCGCCTTTATCTGGTCTCTGAGCCGAGCCGCCTCTTCAAACTTGAGTTCGGTCGAGGCCGTCTCCATCTTCCTGCGAAGCTGTCTGGTCAGTTCAAGATTGCGGCCTTCCAGGAAAAGCCTCACCTGATCAACGACTTCCCTGTAATCCTCCACCGGGACGTTTCGTGAGCACAGGCCCAAACACCGGTTCAGTTGGTAATTCAAACAGGGCCTTGAACGCTTTGGAAGCCCCGGAGTCCTGCATTTGCGGAGCTGAAAGATACCGTCAATCAGTTTCAGGGTCTTACGCACATCCTGGGCCGAAGAAAAGGGTCCGAAGTAGCGCGCGCCGTCCTTTTTTATCCTGCGAACAATGCTGAGCCGGGGATAGGGGGCTTTGACATCGAGCCGCAGGCAGGGGTACTGCTTGTCATCCCTGAGAACGATATTGTAGCGTGGCAGATGCTTTTTAACCAGATTGCTTTCAAGAATGAAGGCCTCCGTCTCCGTGGCCGTGAGGATGTAGTCGAGCCCCTTTGCGCGATTCATCATCAAGGCGGTTTTGTAAGGCAGTTCGGATAGAGGCCTGAAATAGGAAAGAACCCTCTTTTTGAGATTTTTTGCCTTGCCCACATAGATGATTCGCCCGGAAGGATCTTTGAACAGATAGACTCCCGGGCCTTCCGGCAGGGTAAGTCGAAGGGCGTCAGGGTCGAGATTGTGTTGGGATATGCGTGTGGAATTCATTGGCTTCGGGTCGCAGAGGGGCGGTGATGCATGCTCAGTCGTCGAGGACCATGGTCTCCGTCGTCAGCCCCCCCTCATATTTCCATCCGAGATACAGCCGCTTGACCATGATCACAAGGTTGTGATAATGGCCCTGTCTGTCCTTCACGTAATGTTTCAGCAGGGCTTCCTGATGAAAGTCCAGCCTCTTTGCCCCCCTGATTCCCGGCATGTCCCGATCTTCCACCAGTTCCATGACCAGGATTTCCAGGCCCACGGAAATGGCAAGGTTCATCAGGTCGAAAAGCATCCAGGTTCCCAGGTTCTTTTCCCGGAAAGACGGCACGACGGATACCCGGACCTTCCCCATATGGCGCCGGGCGCCCTCGTCGTTCCTTATAAGGGTGGCTTCGGCAATAATCCGTCCCTCCAAGACGGCCACAATGGTCGTCACCTTTTCCCGGTCCATGCCTTTCCCCCACCGCTCAATGACCTGGAAATCGCTGACATCCCCGTCCGTAAACCACCTGTCATCATCGGAAAGCTCTTTGAACATCTCAAAAAGGGGGACTTCATCGCCTCGCCGGAGCGGTCTAAAGGTCACGCCGGTGCCGTCCTTGAGAATGATTTCCTTGGGA
>CAYNYM010000061.1:0-11248 GCA_964401325.1 uncultured Desulfobacteraceae bacterium
CACGGATTCATTCTTTTTCGATAGACCTCTGCGTATCCCATATTCTATCCCTTTCACGCTAACTATTTTTCTTCGCATCTGCTGCCAATAACGCCGAGAATGCCTTTTGGGCCTCCTCATCAACCGTCTCAATCGCCTCCCTTTGAAGCTCGAGAAACCGATGGCTGACAACGTGCTCCAGCTTTCTGGGCCTCGGCAAATCAATGATCATCTCTTTCTTCACAGTACCGGGCCTTGTGGTGAGAAAGTAGGCACTATCACCCAGGAAGATGGCTTCCTCGAGCTCCGCCGTTATAAAAAGGATGGTGACTCCGGTCTCCTCGAACAGTTTGATGATGTATTCCTGCATGATCTGGCGCGTCATCGCATCCAGTCCGCGGAAGGGTTCGTCAAGGAGCAAAACTTTCGGTGAATTGATGAGACATCTCACCAATTCGGCCCGTCTTTGCATGCCCCCTGAAAGCTGGCTCGGATATTTGTCTTCAAAGCCGGTGAGCGCCACCATGTTGATCAGTTCCTCGGCCCGATCGGCGATTTCCATCAGGTCTTTACCCTGCACCATGGGTCCGTAAATGGTATTTTCCCAAACCGTTTTCCATGGAAGAAGAGCGGTCTCCTGAAACACCACGAGTCTATCCCAACCCGGGCCTGTCACAGGCTTGCCGTCGATGAGGCACTCTCCGATATCCGGCTTCGCGTACCCTGCCAGGGTATTGATGATTGTCGATTTCCCGCACCCTGAAGGACCGCAAAGGCAGGTGAAGGAACCCTTTTCCATTTTAAAATTCAAGTCCTCCAGGACCTCCTTGCCAGGGCCGAAGGAGTTATAAACACCTTTGATTTCCATCTCACCCGGTTCTATGCCGGTGAGCTTCGTTCCCGCTGAAACCATTTTGAACCTCCTCAGAATAACTTTCGCCAGGGCATCATCTGCTTACCGATGACCCGAACAATGGTGCTAAACAGATACCCGGCAAGCCCGATAGAAAACATGCCCAATATGATTCGAGGGTAAGTGATCAGGATATAGGATTCCCAGGTCATATAACCCAGGCCGTACCCTCCGGCCACCATCTCCGCCGCCACGACCATCACCCATGTCAGGCCCATGCCTACGGTCATGCCCGTGAATATGGACGGAAGGGCACCGGGCAGGATCACGTGACGAAAAAGATCCCGAGGCGATGAGCCCAGAGACTGGGCCCCGTTGATATAGTAACTGGGCACACTCTCCACACCGAGGAGTGTATTGAGGACAATAGGGTAAAATGCCCCCAGGAAAACCAGGAACACAATGCTGTACTCCGTCTTCGGAAACATGATGACGGATAAAGGGATCCATGAGATGATGGGGATGGGTCGCAGGGTTTCGAAAGTCGGAAACACGAAGCTCTTCACGTGCCGCTTCCAGCCCATGAACAGGCCCAAAGGGATCCCCACGATGCATGCGGCGGTAAAGCCCACAAAGACCCGGCCCATGCTGAAGAGCATATTGTTCATATAGACCTTGGTGGGGACGTATTTAATCGCCTCCAGGAGAACATCATAAGGCGTGGGCACACGACTCAGAGGAAAAAGCTTTAAAGTAGTCCAGATATGCCACACGATGACAATGCCCACCAAGGACAATATCATTCTCAGATTGGAAGCATTGAACGTTCCGCTGACAATCCGGCGAATGGTCTTCTGGTAACCCGAGAGATCCTCATACATGGTACAGGCGGCTTCCCTCGCCGAAACGGAATCCCTCAGCTCGTTATTCGATACCTCACTTTGTACTGAATTTGCCATTAGGTTATCTTCCTCTTCCGATTACTTGATAGCCCGATTGATTCGGGACCGTTTATGTTGCTAATTCCCTTTCTCCCCGTTCAAATGCTTTCATGGCCTCCTCATGCACACTGTCTATAGCCTCTTGGCGAAGCTCCATAAATCTGTCGGAAACCTTTACGCCGATGTCCCGGGGTCTCGGTATGTCCACATTGATCCATTTCTTCAGGGTACCGGGCCGGGTCGTCATGACAAAGACGCGGTCGGCCAGGTAGATGGCCTCATCAAGGTCATGGGTGATGAACATGATCGTCTTCCCGATCACATCGAAAAGATCCAGAAGGTACTTGTGCATGACGGACTTTGTCATGGCATCGAGTGCCCGAAAGGGCTCGTCCAAGAGGAGGATTTTCGGTTCAACGATCAGGCCGCGAACGATTTCGACACGCCGCTGCATGCCCGAGGAGATGTTCATGGGATATTCGTTCTCAAAACCATCCAGCCCGGCGATCCTGAGAAGTTCCATGGCCTTTTCCCTGGCTTCTTTCTCTCCCATGGTCCCCTGCATGACGGGCCCGAAACACACATTTTCCAGCACGGTTTTCCAGGGGAAAAGGGCCCCTAACTGAAAAACGACGAGCCGATCGGGGCCGGGATATAATCGCATGGAAGGTGAGGCCACACAGGCATTATCAACGCAGACTTCCCCCTCCGTTACTGAATCAAAACCCGCCAGCATGTTGAGCAGGGTGGTTTTGCCACAGCCTGAAGGCCCTACAATGGCCATAAATTCGCCCGGCTGGATTTCCAGACTACAACCCGCCACAGCAAGCACATTTGCCCCGAGCGGATCGTAGATTTTTGTAACATTCTTAATCTCAACATAGCCTTCTTTTGCTTTTGCCATTTAGGATAACCTCTACTTCTTCTTTAGGTTGTGTAAACTTTTCGCCAAGCGAGGTATTTGTTGGCCGCAGCCCGAATCAGGGCGCTGCATATGTAGCCCAAAACACCGATGCTGACCATGGAAAGGATGACCTCGGGATACCGAATGAGATTATAACTCTCCCATGTGAGATATCCGAGTCCATACTGACCGGCAATCATCTCTGCTGCAACCACCGTCTCCCAGGATATCCCGATCCCCAGAGCCAGGCCGGTAAATATGGCGGGCAGGGCGCCTGGCAAAACCACGTGGCGGAATACCTGCCGCGGCGATGCCCCCAAACAGTATGCGGCCCGAAACAGCGATGGGTCGATGGACTCGGCACCCAGTCGAGCATTCAGGGTGACCACGAAAAAGGCCCCCGTAAAGGTAATGAATAGAATGCTGTATTCGAGCTGAGCAAAGATAATAATGGACAGAGGGACCCAGGCGACCGGCGGCACCGGTCTCATGATTTCAAAGGCCGGCATGGTCAGATCACTGACGATACGGTTCCAACCCATCACGAGCCCGAGTGGAATCGCTACGGCCGACGCCAAGACAAAACCGAGGAGCACCCGATAAAGACTATAATAGATGCTCTTGTAGTACCATTCATCAAATATTCTATCGAAACTGACGACCACTGTTTCAATAGGGCCGGGCGTCTTGTCCATAATAGTCAGGACCAACACCTGCCAAATAATCAGGAAAAGAATTCCTCCTGCCAATCCAATAACGAGCCTCTTCTTCTTATCCTTTTTCTGGGCTTCACTCCGTTTCAAATAGACCTCTTCGTATTTGGCCTCGATGGATGCCCGGAGGTGACCCGTTATAAATCCATCCTTCTTTTTTCTATCTGCTACTGGTGCATTCACGGCACTCTCCTTAGAGAAGGGTGCGGGAGCAAGCGGAAATCCATCCCGCCATTTCCCGCACTCGTCGTTTCAGTTTAAACCCTGGTCTGCTTCCAGGGTTTGGCCTTGAGCTTTATATTCTCGTACGCCTTCCAACTGTGCCTCTTCAGTTGATCCGGGCGAGCCTCCTTTGGGAAACCGGGCAGGGCATCTGATGTCCACAATCCTTCCGCCTTCATCTCGGAGATGGCCTTTCTCAGGTAGCCGTCATCGGCCCACTCGTCAATATACGCATCGGGATCCTTGGTCCGTTTCGACCTGAGAATCTTGATCTCTTTCCACAAGCGGGCACAAGCCTTCAGATGATTTGAGACCTCTGGCGTGATACGCCCGTCCCAGATCATCATGTCCAGATTGGTCCGAACCACCGACATCGGAATTTCGGAAATGTCCGACCAGACATAGTATGCGGCCAAGTCGAGATCATTCATCAGCATATCCCGGGATTCTTCTTCCGATTTAAGGTAGGCCGCCATAATATCGGGCCTGTCACGCAACCAGTCAAAAATGGCCAAGGTGGACCCAACCACACGGTAGGTATGTTTTTCAGCCTCCGGATAGTACTTCTCACAGGTGCAGGGCATGTCCATACCGGTGACCCATCTCCTTGAAATCCCTCTTTGTTCAAGCCAGGTCGGGTAGGGTTCCCAGGTTGCGGCGGCCCAGATATTATTGGCTCGGAGGTTGGTGACCTGAAGCTCGATAGACTGATCCAGAAGCTTAGGCTTCACCTCATTCTGATAGGCCCATGTCAGGGCATGACGGTGAGAGTAAGACCCGAACGGCGTGCCGAAGCGCTGACCTTCCAGGTCTTTCGGCCCCTTCACCTTGCCGCTCTGCAACAGGTCCTCTCTGACGCAAACGGCCCCTGATTCCCCATAATCATAACCGGTTACCGAGACCATGTCGCAATCGACCGTGTCCCCGGAGCGCAGGGCCGGTGTCTCGGCCATATAGCCGAACTGATTTTTTCCGGCATACATGTTGTTATTGATGAGGGGCCCTGAAAGGGATCTGAACCACACCACCTTGCTTCCCTTGGGCAGGTATTTTTGCCAGATCTTGGCCTGTTTATTCACGCATGAGGTCCAGTAGGGCGTACAATAGGGCTGATATCCGATCGTCAGGGTTACGGGGTCACCGATATTACCAAACTTGCCCTTTGGCTTTCCATACTTTGAGGCCAGTTGCCACCAGTCATCTGAAATCTTTTTTTCAGACTGGGCAAAGGCTTTCCATCCAAGGGGGCCTTTGGGTAAAACACCGGGCACCATCCCAATGATGGATCCCATAAGCACACCTGAACCAGCATACTTCAGGAATGCTCTGCGGCTGCGGTTTACGGTCGACTCGATTTGCTTTTCCTTGTCTGCCATATAAAACCTCCTTATGGTTTAAGGGTAATGACTCCGGGAATACCTTCTCGGAATCTTTCAACTTCAAATGCAGGCTCTCTTTTTTTGCAGTGATACAAAATCGCGTCTTATCAACCACGCCAGCAAAACGTGACATCAGGAAAAACACCGGCTGACGCCTTCGACGTGGTTCACTTCCACCACCGGAGATGCCATGTTTTTCTCAAACCAGGCATGATTCCGGGGCTCTATTTATTGCGCCTTATCCAGACCCGCATAAATGAGTACAAGGCTTCACATTTCATACGGGGCGGCATGGGTCCTGACGGGACCTCAGCTAAAGGCGCTTCCTCCGGTCACCAACTTAAAACCCGAGATCACGCGAACAAAGTCAAATACCGGTTGAATAAAGATGTACAATAGGATGTTCTGTTTCGGTTTGAAGTGTAGGTTGGTATTTTGGATGGGAAATAGGGTGTGCTGCAAAGGTTTGCAGTGGCTTGAACGGAATAAGAGAATGCATGAACTGGATATCAGCCCGGCCATGACAACCTCTCCCATTTCCGCTTTGCACAATGCATTTCATTTTCCCCTATATTATGGAGATTCTGCAATTGCCCCCCTAGGGCATTGGGCCTGATCTATCACACAGACCTCAGAGCCCGTCGAGCTCAAACGATAAAAGATTATAGCCTAAGTTATCCCTCTTCTGTCAAATTCCCATTTGTCATTTCAGGTATTCCTTTTCGTTATGACCGAGGCTTTTGTTTTGATTGAGAAACAGCCCTTTCAGGCGTCTTGTTAAAACCCCCTTGCCTCCTTTTCAGGGCATTCATACATATATAACTGGCAACATATCCTTAGCATGTCGAACCATACCCCTGGATGCAATGGGGTGAACCACGTAATTTACGATGAAAAACCCTGTAATTCAGAACCCCAAAAAGCTGCGAATGCCGACGGGGTTACCCTGCATTGCGATATTGAAATTTAGGCGTCTTTCGGGATTTTTTCCAAACTGAAAAGATCCCGATACAAGACAAACTGGCGGGGCGTCTCAGGTCTCTGCACTCCCTCACGATCAACTGTCAACAGAAAACGCCCCTTTCTCCTGAAAAAAGGCATTATAACATTTGGTGATGATTCCAATGAAATATTGGAATTTGACAGACAGGGCAATCGGTAAAGTATAATTGCGGACAATTGAGATCAAAATCAAAAACCAACAGGAGACTACGGTCAACGAGGAAACTGTGTTCACAATGCACTGCGGAAGTGCTCAAGTGAGCAATTACCCCTATGACTATTGACTGATGAAAATGGACAAGAGTATTCTCATTGCAGTGGACAACTCAAAAAACGCTCTCAAACCAGTGACTTATGTGGGAAAAGTTCTCGGGCGCAGGCAGGGTTTCAGTGCCGAGGTTTTTCATGTCATTCCCGAACCGGAGGTGGATTACTTCAGAACCCCCCAGGAAAGAGAAGAATGGAAGAGGGAGTACAAAGTTCAGACAAAGACCCTTTTGGAAAATTCCCGCCGCATGCTGATACACTCCGGGTTTCGGCCCAATAAGGTATCGGCCTGTTATACCCCCAATAACCGTTATTCCGTTGCAGAGTGCATCCTCATGGAGCAGCATAAATCCCAGTTCAGCACGATTGTGGTCGGCCGTAACGGCATTTCCAAAATGGAAGAATTCCTTTTCGGAAGCGTTTCCAGTAAAATCCTCAAACAGGCACGTGACTGCGCCGTGTGGGTGGTGGAATAGGGGTATTTCGTGGAAATAATGCTCGGTCCCGTAAGGTCTCCTTACCAAATGCGATCTCTCTCGATATCCAATCAAATCAACCCATAATCTTTCGTCACACAAGGCCTTCTACCCAAAAGCCTTATTTTCAATTTTCCCACTTTTCATTCCCCCCCTTTTGCCCCGGATGAACGAACGGGGCACCTGATGCCCGGGGACCATTCCCCATGCCGTCGGAGGATTCTTCTCTTTCGCGCCTCCCGATTAGGAAACCTGTAGGAACCCCTCTGGCATGCGGCTTGCATACTGACCAATGCAAGGCTTTTTTGCGATCTTGAAAAACCATGCCTCAATCATGCTTTCATAAAGGCCGTGCCGTATCCGCGGCACGCATGACAGGGAAATGGCAATCGGATCCCTTCAACCCCTCGACGATGAATCGTCAAATTTTTGTCATCGAAAAGGACTCGGCACATCATTTGAGATGAAAATCACTGCGGCGCAATTCAGGCAATTCAGCGAACTCGTTTACCATGAATGCGGGATCAATCTTCACGACGGGAAGCAACAACTCCTTCAGGCCCGTCTGTCCAAGAGGCTTAGAAAGACAGGCATCCGGTCCGCCAGAGAGTATCTCAGGGTGCTCGAAAAAGATGAACAGGAGTTGATCAATTTCCTGGATGCCGTGTCTACCAACCATACCTTTTTCTTCAGGGAGGGCCATCATTTCGATTGCCTGGAAACGAATCACTTGAACATCTGGTGTGCGGCCTGTTCCAGTGGTGAAGAACCCTTTTCAGTGGCTATCTATTGTCTGGAAAAGGGTTTCCGGCCGACGATCCTGGCCACGGACATCTCGACCAATGTGTTGAAGATCGGCGAGCGTGCCATTTATCCTTCGGAAAGGGCCAAGAATGTGCCCCAAAGGATTCTGAAAAAGTATTTCCAGAAAGGCATGGGGAAATGGGATGACTTTGTCAGAGTCAAGGAAGACATTCGTCGAATGGTGACCTTCAGGCGGTTCAACCTGATGACCGATCCGCCCCCAAACCGTGATTTCGATGTGATTTTCTGCAGGAACGTGCTGATTTATTTCGACAACGAGGTGAAAGAAAAGGTGATCAACCGGCTCTGTGATGTCTTGAAATGGAACGGGTATCATTATCGGAGGAGCCGAAAGCCTAAACAGCATCAGACACGCGTATAAATACATCAAGCCAAGCATCTACAGAAAGGTTCGGGGTATCAAGTCCCGTTAACCGTCCGGTACAATTCACCGGACCCCGAGGCCGTGGAGGATGAGATTACAAGATACCCCACTCCCCGTTAGAAATTCCCCCTCTGTGTCGCGGAAAAAGACCTTCTTTTCCGCGCCTCACAACAAGGCATTCATCGACCCTATGAATACAAAACAGCATCGAGATAGGCGCTCGGCCAATACCGTAGATCCCGGCCCGGACACCCCTCTCGGCTCGCCTCCTTTCTTGGTGCAGACTGATTTGACGTTTGGTTGAAATTCTAATATGTTACTCAATTATTGCCCCATGGGATAGCCTGAGATCGATATCGGGGTCTTCATCCCTCTGGGGCAAAGACGGAACAGCCTGAAAGGTCCCTCAATCCACAGACACCTGCATCGGGTAAGTGGCCGGAGAACAACCATGGATGATACTTTCACAGAAAAAAGATCCGAAAAAAGACACCTTCTTGACCGGTATTACAGTGTCGAATTCTCCATCAAGGGCCTCGCTTATGACTATCAGTTTAAGATTTGGAATATCTCGAAAAAGGGTCTGTGTGTGGTCATAAGAGAAGATTCGGCGGTCCTCGCGCATCTCAGGGTGGGCGAGGTCCTTAAGATGAAATACTACCAAGGGGATTCCGCCAAGCCGGCCGAATACCTGATGACGGAGATCAGCCATATCAGCCCCGACGAAACGGAAAAATTCAAAAACCATTACCTCGTCGGGCTTCTCATTCTGGAAGGGCACCACCCCCGGGCAGGTGATTGAGGGATGTGATGAGGAACCTTTCACAGCCCAAGGCGGAGGCCGCTCAAGAGGGAAGGACCGTGACTCTTGTCGGGGCCCTGATCAACCTTTTTTTGATCATCATCAAATTTCTGGCAGGTATTTTCGGGCATAGCCAGGCGCTTGTTGCCGATGCGGTGCACTCCCTTTCCGACCTGTTCACCGATGCCATCGTCCTGGTGGGGGTCAAGGTCGGTCGAAAGGAACCGGACGAAAGACATCCTTTCGGTCATGCCCGTCTGGAGACCATGGCCTCCACCATTGTGGGGTTGGCCCTGGTGGCCACGGCCCTCTATTTGGGCATAGACGCCGCCTGGAACATCTACCACCACGTCGAGTACCACCCGACCGTTCTCGCCCTGGCCGGGGCGGGCCTTTCCATCGCCTTCAAAGAAATCCTCTATCATTACACGGTTCGTGTCGGAAAACGAATCAAGAGCATAGCCATCATAGCCAACGCCTGGCACCACCGTTCGGACGCCCTGTCTTCTGTGGCCGTCTTCCTGGGCGTCATAGGGGCAAGAATCAAACCCGCCTGGCATATCCTGGACTCCTGCGCGGCACTCCTTGTTTCTTTCTTCATCGTCAAGGTCGCACTTCAAATCCTCGGGCATGCCCTCCGGGAGATAACGGACACGGCGCCAAGACCGGAAGTCCTTGATCAAATCAGGCACTGCACGCTCAACGTAGCGGGGGTCGAGGATCTGCATGATCTCAGGGTGCGCACCGCCGGGGGGCTTTATCTCATGGAGATGCATATTCTCGTCAACGGAGGACTCACCGTAGCAGAGGGCCATCGGATCGCCAAGAGCGTCGAAACATGTCTTACCAGAGATGTGGGCGATATTGACAGGGTCATCATCCATGTGGACCCGGGCGAAAACGAGTGGGAAACCTAAAGGCACCCGCCCTGCCAAACAAGCCCCGATCCACCATCAAGGCGTGATATACACCTGAGGTGATGGATTTCATAAAAGGGGACCGTTTTGAGACGCTCTCAGTTATACAAACAATATCGCCACACCGCCCACCGCCACAAAGGCCCTGAAAAGGCAGATATCCCCCAGGAAGAGCCCCACCAGGCCCGAGACTGAAAGCCACAACCAGGCCTCTTTTGGCGCATCGAGGGGAAGCCACTGCCCCAGGGCAATCCGGGTAGAGAGAGAGAAAAACCATTGCCAAGGGAAGCCGCACAAAGGTGACCGGACGGGAACCGACCCGCCCCCCTGCTTCCTGATAAAAAAGGGCCGTAATGGTCCAGCAGAATGCGGCCCCTATGGCCGCCAATTCGCCTATTTGCGATAGGTCCAACAGGTTTCTCCAAGTTCTGATTTTCTCTGAGGCCCGGATCCGGGAAAATACCATCTCTGCACGGTTGAAATCCCGGGCCCTTTGGGGTAGTAATAATGACTGGTGGTATCGCTACTGTTTGCGAAACTCTCGTCGCCATGTTGACCTCTGAAATATTTTCCCCCTCTTTGAGTTGAACGGAAAAGTCCAAGCGGAATTCACCCGTACCGGGGAGGCGCTCGCCGTCTTCTTTGCGGGACCGCACATCGGAGGGTATCTTCCTGGAAATCAGACGTATCCGTGAGGTTCGGCGTGGAAACGGGGGACTGAAGGGGTTACGTGATTTCGGGGATAAAAGTTCATTTCACAAATGACCGGGCAAGACCGAACCCGGGCGTCATATGCCATTTTGAAACACCGGGGAAAAGGCCGCCTCGTCGCAAAAACCATTGGGCCGCTGCATCTAGAGAAGGCTTTTTATCAAATTCAAAAGCATTTTTAAAGGAGTTTGTCTTATGGGCTTGCATCAGGAAATCATCGAAACCATGTACAAAGGACTCAATTCCAAGACAAAGGCCAGACTCAGGGCGGCGGTTCAGGCCATTGTCGAGGCCAAGCAGAAGGGCGGCAAGGTGGTGGACGTGCTGGGCAGCGGGCCGAACCTTCATGAAGGCGTGACCACCCTGGTGGCGGAACTCATCCACAAGGGCATCATCGACGGGGTCTCCACGAGTTCGGCTGTCATCAACCATGAAATGGCCGGCACCCTGGAAAGGATCAAACGCTTCGATGGTGTTGCCTTCGGTCTGGACCGGGCCAAACTCCCCTCAGACGGCATTTTCGAGACAACCCTCCTCTCCGATGCCAAGCTCGAGGAATATCAAAAGGAGATGCCGATCGATGTGAGTCTCTACCGCAAGATGCGCCGGGCCAAGGGGCACAACATCATCAAAGTGGCCGGGAACATGGCCTACCCGACAGGTTTACGCACGGAACGGCTGGCACGGAAAATCCTGGCTCTGTCCAAACGCCACGGCATTCCCTTCGAGCAGATGGCGGGGTACGGCGCCCACCGGTTGACCATGATCGGCGCAGGGGCCGAAAAGGGCGTTCCCGTGCTCGTGACCGTCCCTCAGCTCGTTGGCGGCGGTGAAGTAGGACTGGCCGTCGGGGATTCCATCCCCATCTCGGAGCGCTGCGCCCGGATCGCCCG
>CAYNYM010000062.1:0-11190 GCA_964401325.1 uncultured Desulfobacteraceae bacterium
TCGGCGAGATAGGAATCCGCCACTTCGAGCAGGAGCGCAAGAAGTGCACCGATACAGCTGAGGACAAGAAGACTGATGATGAGTTGGATCATATTCGCAGCAATCAGTAAATAGTGATCAGTAAATCTGAATCATCCCGCTGAAGGCCATGAAGGCCAGGGCCATCAGGCCCGTAATGATCAGGGTGATGGCCGGTCCCTCCAATCCTTTGGGGAGCTTGGCACTTTTTTGGATTTTTTCCCGGATGGCCCCGACGGCGATGATGGCCAGCATCCATCCGATGCCGCTCCCGGCCCCGTAGGCCGTGGACTGCCAGAAGGTGTATTTTCTGATGATCAGGAACAGGGAGGCCCCGAGAATGGCGCAATTCACGGTGATCAGGGGCAGGAAAATCCCCAGAACATAATACAGGGCCGGAAAAAATCTCTCCACGGCCATTTCCACCAACTGGACAAAGGCCGCGATAACGACAATAAAGACGATGAATCGGAAGTGCTCCAGATTCAGGGGCAGGAGCACATAATAATAGACCAGATAGTTGATGACGGCCGTGCAGGTCATCACAAAGACGACCGCTGCCCCCAGGCCCAGAGAGGAACGAAACTCTCTTGATATGGACAGAAAAGGACACAGCCCCAGAAAATTGGTCAAGAGGATGTTATTCGTGAAGATTGCAGCGAATAAGAGGGTGCCTGTATCTATCTGAACCATCTAAGCTTCCTTCGTTTTTGAAAAGAGACTGCCATGACCCAATACCCTCATATTTTCAAAAGGCTAAGCTCATACAAAACGCCTGATACAGTTAGACTCAATTTCCAATCCAGGAATCTAATGTTCGACCTCCCCCGCAGTCTTTGGGAAGTAGGCCCTCAATATCCACACCAGGATGCCCAGGGTGAAAAAGGCCCCCGGTGCCATGATCATGATCGTCCAGGGCGTAAAGGCCCCGGGCATGACCCGAAATCCCAGGAGCGTCCCGAATCCCAGGGGTTCACGGACCAATGCAATAATGAGGAGCACACCGGCATACCCGAGACTGACGGCCAGGGCGTCGAGCAGGGACGCCCAGGGCGGATTGTTCCTGGCAAAGGCCTCACACCGTCCCATGACGATACAGTTGGTAATGATCAGGCCCACGTAAGGACCGAGGGCCTCGCTGATGTCCGGAAGGTAGGCCCGAAGGGCGATATCCACGATGATGACATAGGAGGCGATGATCAGGGTCTGGGCCATCATGCGGATGCGCATGGGCGTATACTTCCGGAGCAGGGAAACGGTCAGACAGGACAGGGTCATTGTAAAGACAAGACCCGCGTTCATGACCAGCGTGTTCAAGACCAGATTGGTCACCGCGAGCGTGGAGCAGATCCCCAGGATCTGTCTCAGGACGGGATTGTCATTCCAGAGACCCGTCAGGAAAATCTGTTTACCGGTCGGTGGCTTGGGCATGGGTTGTTCAGCCTTCCTTCATGGTTTCACGAAATTCTTTCAGAAATCTCTGCAGTTCCTGATTTAAAAAGGCCTCAACCGCACGGCTCGTGCCGGTTGCGCCGGTGACGGCGTCCAATTCATTGGGCGCCTTGCCGGGACCCGCCGGTTTCAGGTAGAAGATTTTCTTGTCTTTGTCCACGGGATAAAGGGGCAGGTCTTTGAACTGGTCCGAAAACCAGGCCTCCGAGATCCTGCCTCCCAGGCCGGGGGTCTCGGAGTGTTTGTAAAAGGCGATGCCGAGAATCCTGGCGGCCTTGGGGTCCACGGCCGTCAACCCGTATACCGGACCCCAAAAGCCCGGTCCGCCGACGGGAAAGGCATAACCCAGGATGGTTTGGCCGTCTTCCTCATATCCCACATAAAGGGTCTTGTCTTTCACCTCGATGGCCTTGATCCTGGTCTCGAAGATCTTGATGAGTTGTGCATCGGGCGTGTTTTTTTCAACCGGGATGTTCAATACCCTGAGGACAATACTCTGGAGCTTGACCCGCTGGTTGGTCTCGATTCGTTCATCATTGAAGTACTTCACAGCACTCACGATGGAGGTGAAGCACAGGGTAAGGACAAACATATATAGAACGGAAAATAGGCGTTTTCTCATGAAGTCACCTTCCTTGGGGACTGGAGATGACGAACCGTCTGATCCAGGATCGGGACAAAGGCGTTCATGATTAGTACCGAGAACATGATCCCTTCTGAAAAATTGGAAAAACTTCTCAGGACGATGGTGAGTCCACCGATCATGAAGCCGTAGATCCATTGACCCAATGTCGTTTTGGCGCCTGAAATCGGCTCCGTCACCACGAAGACCGTACCGAAGAGAAAGGATCCGGAAAGCAGTGTGGAGAGGGGTGCAGGGATGCCGCCGACGCCCGAGGCGTGGAGGATTCCGCTCAGCATGGTCCCTCCCAGGAGACAGGAGAGGGCCAGGCGCCAGGAAGCCGCCTTTTTGAATAAGATATAGAGACCGCCCAAAACGATCAACAGTGCGGATGTTTCTCCAAGGGAACCGGGAATGTTGCCTATGAATAGGTCTTGAAGGGGGACGGATATGCCCTGTTTCAGATCCTGCAGAGGCGTGGCCTGTGTGACGGCGTCCGGAAGAGTAGACCAATGTGCAAAACCGCCCAGGCCTCCCCACATGGGCTCGGCCCAGGTGTTTGTGATCTGGACGGGGAAAGTAATGTAGATAAAACATCTTCCCACCATGGCAGGGTTGAAGATGTTCTGACCAAAACCCCCGAAGGCCATCTTCCCGAGTGCGACGCCGGCCACGATGCCGACGACGGACATCCAGAAGGGGGTGGCGGGGGGAAGGGAGAGTGAAAAGATCAGGCAGGTCACGAAAACGGCAGATGTGACGGGCTTATCGTGATGAAGGGTGAACAGTGCCTCGGTTGAAATCCCGAAGACAAGGACCAGGGCAATGAGTACAAGTGATCTCCAGCCGAAAAGATACACCGAGGTGATCACGATAGGAAACAGGGCATAGCAGACCCGGAGCATTACCTTCTGTATCTGAAACAGTTTTTGGGGCGGTTGAACGGTGTCGGAGGGTTTCATGTCGTTCATCGAGTTCTTTCATGGCTTGCAACGATAGGGTTGTGTTTCTGACTCAGGAACTCGAAAACCATGGATACCAATATACTAAGATAAAAAAAGAGGGAGTGACCGTCAACGGAATTCTGGAATGTTATGCGTCTGGAACGGGCTTTGAGCGAAATTGTTGACTTTCCCTGGGCCTGTTGTGGAATTTTTTGTATACTATTTCAATCGGCAATAACCCGTTTTGATCGTTTTATGAAATCGGCGTGTCCTATCACACCGGCTCCAAATCCGGTCGTCTGAACATTTGGGGGGCATCATGGACAGCATCATTTCCGATAGTTGCAGGTTGTTTGAAAGGGTTAAGGAAAGAGACAAGGTGGGTGTCTGGGGATTCGGGAATGTCTCCAGGGACGTGGTGCTCACTCTGGTGGAACAGGGGTTGGGCAAGGAAATTGTCTTTTACGGGCGGCCAAAGGGCGATTACCCGAACCGGGCCGGGGCCTGGATCGAGGATCTGAAGGCCAATACGATTCGACGTCCCCGCATTGCGGGAACGAACCAGGTGGATGATATGGCGGGTCTGGACGTGATCTTTGTCGGCGTGGGTGTGCCGAGAAGAGAAGGTCAGAGCCGAAGGGATCTCCTGACGGTGAATACCGAGGTGATTGCCCGAACCTGCTTGCAGATCAAAGAACTGTATGGCGGATGCGCGACCGGAGATCTCCCCCTTCTGATCTTTATGGGAAACCCTGTCACGGTCATGACCTGGGTGGGATACAAGGCCACGGGATTTCCCAAAGAAAACATCATGGGCCAGGCCGGGAATCTGGATGCCAGGCGCATCTGCCACGCCGTGGCCGAGGTCCTCGGCCTTTCGGGAAACGACATGCGGGGGATCGTCTTCGGAGAGCACGGGGACTCTATGGTTGCCGGTCCCCGGTATTTTTCCGTTGGAGGGATTCCCCTGGACGTGTTCGCGCGGGCGCAGGGAATCGATGACATTAAAATAAAAAAAGTGATGGACCAGGCCAAAAAGGGCGGCACCCATTTTGTGAACGAGACCGGGCAGAGCGCCTCCGCGGGTCCCGCAAGGGCGGCGGTGGACATGCTCCGGTGCATGATCCTGGGCGAAGCCGAGATTCAGCCCGTCATCGCCGTCCTGGAAAAGGAATATGGCCTCCTCAAGGATGAAGACGGTATCGACTCCATGAGTTTCGGGGTTCCTGCCAAGATCGGACCCTACGGCATCGAGAAGGTGTATGAATTGCCGGTGGCGGACATTCAAGGTGAGCTGGAACGATCCGCCGACATCATCAAGGGAGACATCAAGGCGGCCGCGCAGTTATTGAAGGAGAAGCACGGTATCGGGTAGCAGTCAAGTGCATCGCTTTTGCCTAACTCCACCGACCAATTTGTATATCATGCCTTGATGGAGAGCAGGGCTCGGTGAGTGAGGATTGAAGGAGGGTAACGGTTCAGGTTGTTTAGCCTACAGTCTAAACAACCTGAACCGTTACGTTGTCACTAGACCATCGTCATCAGCAATTCATCCGGATCTTCCAGATCGCGGATGATCACCCCGAGAAACCTCAGGGCATCGGCCCCGTCCAGCACCCTGTGGTCGATGGTAAGAGATAGCGGCATGATGAGCCTTGGAACGATCTTATACCCTCCGTCTTCCTTCTCTCTGACAACGGGTTGCATTTTCGAAGACCCCATGCCCAGGATGGAGACTTCCGGAAAGTTGATGATGGGAGAGAAGTCCCCGCCGCCCATGGGCCCGACATTGGTGATGGTATAGGTGCCGCCCTGCATCTCGTCAAGGGAGGTCTTGCGCTCTCGGGTCCTCCCGACCAGGTCGATGAGCTCAACGGCCAGATCCATGATGCTCTTGCGGTCCACGTCGCGGATGACCGGAACAATCAGGCCTCTTTCCGTATTCACGGCTACCCCGATGTGGTAGTAGCTCTTTATGACAAGCTCTCCGGCGCCCGTATCCAGTGTCGCATTGAAGTTGGGGTAGGACTTGAGGGCCGTGGCCACGGCCTTTAGCGCGAAAACGGTGATGGTCAGTTTGCCCCCCCTGGCCTCGACGGCGGCCTTGTCGGTCTCGAACTCGATGATGGGATCTTCCTCTTTGCCCCTTTCTCCCACGGAAACGATGATGGAAAGGATCTCTCCTTCGTGGACGCGAGTTCTTGAATGAATTCCACCTTCTGCTCCTTGAGGGAGACCGGCATCTCGGCATAGGCATGCTCGAACATGACCAGGGGGTCCACATGGGTCTTCATCAATTCCTCGGCCCGGTCAACGGCCGATTGGATTTCTGCTTTGACCTCCTCTTCCAGTGAGTCGATTTGTTCCTCTGATAGGAGTCCTTTTTCCGTCAGGTATTTCCGGAAGCGAACCAGGGGATTGCGCTTTCTCCAGCCTTCCACCTCATCGTCTTTGCGATAGCGCTTTGGGTCATCCGCCGTGGTGTGCATCATCAGGCGATAGGTTTCACACTCGATCTAGGTGGGCCCCCCGCCGGAGCGCGCACGATCGACAGCCTCTTTGGCCGAGGTGTAGACGGCCAGGATATCGTTGCCGTCCACCTGAATGCCCGGCATACCGTAGGCCACGGCCTTCTGGGCCAGGGTTTGGGCCCGGGTCTGTTTTGAGCGGGGCACGGAAATGGCCCATTGGTTGTTCTGGCAGACAAAAGTGACCGGCGACTGGAAGACCCCGGCAAAATTCATACCTTCGTGGAAGTCTCCCTGGTATGTGCCTCCGTCACCCAGAAAGGTCATGGCCGCGTCATCCTTCTTTCGATACCCTATGGCCCACGCAATGCCCACGGCATGGAGGACCTGCGACCCGACAGGGATGGCCACGGGAAGGGTGCAACTGCCTTCACCGGCCCGGCCTCCTTCATTGAATCCCCCGTAACTCAGCAGCACGCTTTCCATGGTGCGGCCTCTCCACAATTCGGCGGCCGTCTCGCGAAAGGAAGGGGCCATCCAGTCGGTCGGGCGCAACACCGATACCGCGCCCAGTTGAGAGGCCTCCTGGCCGGTGATCGGTGCAAAGGTGCCGACGCGGCCCTGGCGTTGGAGGTCGAGCAGCCGTTCGTCGAACCTGCACCCCAGGAGCATGGCGTGATGCAGCTTGAGGAGCAGTCCTTCGGGATGTCGGGTTCGATTTTTTTGTCCAGCCGGCCTTTCTCATCCAGGATGGAAAGGTATTCCAAGGGTGTGGGGATATCAATCCTTTGTCTTGGCATCCAGCATCTCCTTTCTTGTCTTAATGGGTCTTTAAAGGTGAAAGGTCGGAACCTGGATTTTGCAGGATTCAGGTGGAACTCCGGAAAGATACCCAGTTCGATTCGATTGGAAAATGGGGTCAAGTATGTATTTTAAATAAAAAAACACTGCATTTCAGAGGGTTTAACAACTGCCCGTGTGAAGGTGGGATGTGGGTGAACCAAGGTAACGCCTGTTTCAAAGTGAGTCGAGGATTCTGTCACAGATCCTGGCCCGGAGGACCTGGCTTTGGTTTCAGCCCAAAAGGGGGGGAGGTCTACCGTGCATGCTTACGTGACAGCCGGAATGATCAATCCCCACCAGCAGAGCTGACGGTCTCTGGCCTGGCCCTGAGGACCAAGTTCTCAAGGCTGAAATATGTTACCCTGAAAAGGGTTTGACCGTTTCCCAGTATTCGTCTTACATTGGTTGTATGTGTTTTAAAAAGCTGAACAGTCACTTGAGATGAATGACTTGGGAGAGGAGTAAGCATGGACTTCTTAGTGCCGGAAGACATCCTGAAGGCCAGAGAGCGTTTCAAGATTTTTTTGGAGGAAAACCTGAGGTCCCATGTCTCGTCCTGGTATCTGGAAGGGGCCGTCCCCAGGCGTTTTTTCAGGGCCATGGGCAAAGAGGGCTGGCTCAGCTTTGAGCCGGAGAATAAGGGCCTCATCAGGCGCTCTTACCGGGAAACGGTCATGATCATGGAAGAACTGGCCGCGATCTTTCCCGGTGTGGCCGTCGCAAGCCTGGTGCAGATAGACCTGGGGACGGCCGGCTTGTGGTTGTTCGGATCGGACGGCCTGAAGGAGAGATACGGCCCTCCGTCTTCACCCACAGCAGGGTCCTCATCAGCGCCCTGACGCTCGGGACGGCCGAAGGCGCCTTGGAAGCGGCCGTCCGGCACGGCGAGAAAAGAGAAGTCTTTGGGAAGAAGATATGGGAATTTCAGGCCAAGGCCTTTGAGGCGGCGGAACACTATGCCGCCATCGAGGCCGCACGCCTTTTGATCATGAGGGCCTGCTGGGCCATGGAGCATCAGGAAGATTTTCGGTTGGAATCTTCTCTGGCCAAATACATGGCCGTCAAGACCGCCCGGGAGGTGACGGCATGGGCCGCCGACCTGTTCGGGGCATCCGCCGTAATCTTTGACCATCCCATCCACAAATTTCCCATGGACGCCTGGGCATCCTCGGTGGGGGAGGGGACGCAGGACGTTCAAAAACTGGTGATCTTCAGGGAGTTCATGAAGCGCCGCGCCGCAGGGACATCATGATGAATCCATCCGCTCGTTTCGGGATGAAAAATGAGCGGGTCCCCCCTTCTCTGACAGGAATAAAAAGACAAAAAATCAGACAGGATAAACAGGATTGACAGGATGGATCTTACCGTAAGAATTCGTTCCCTGCTTGAAGAAAACCGGATCGACTATGAGGAGCGGCACCACGCCGCCTGCCGCACCAGCGACGAATCGGCCAGGGCCAGGGGGGAGGAGAAAAAAATCGGAGGCAAGACCCTCATGCTGAAGGACAGACATGGGGCGTACCACCTATTTGTCCTGTCCGCCGCCCTGGAAGCTGATTCCAACAAGATAAGAAAGATCTTGAAGTCCCAGAAACTTCGTTTTGCCACGGATGACGAATTGAAGACCGTTGCCGGCGTTGAAAAGGGGGCCCTGCCGCCCTTCGGAAGGGATATCCTCCCCTTTGATCTGTATGTGGACGAATCGATCCTGGAAAATGACAGAATTGCCTTCAATCCCGGCGCCACCACCCTTTCTTTCATCATGGATGTCACAGACTGGCTCCGCATCGCCGGACCCACAGTCTGTTCCTTTGCTAGAAATCAATGAATTTTTAAGGTTTTAGCCGATATTGCTATAAGAATAAATGATTTTTGTTTGGCTTCAAAAAACTGGCTGTCAATGCCAGGTCAAAGACGATAGACCTTGTTATTTGTCTTTTAAGATTTGGCATTCATTTGGCCTTTGAGCCTTAACCTTTGATGTTCCTGTCATCACCCCCTCCGAGTAAAAACCAAAGCCGGATCCACCGATCCCGCCCTGTTGGCCTATGCCGATAACTGAAAGATGTCGAATTCACCTTGACACGTCACGCCTTTCACCTCTAAATTGACATTCAAATAAGACTTAATAACAACAAGGGCGTCGAGGGAAGGGAGGTGATCCGGGCCTTTTTGAGGGGCAGGACCGATTGATACAGGTGAGTGCATTTTCCAAATAAATTTCAGAGCCTAACTTCACGGGAACATCTTTTTTCAATCCACGATTCGGGTTCCAACGGCGATTCAAAACCTGAAACTCCTTACGGGAGGGCGAAATGACAGAGATGAATAGAAGAGATTTCATGAAGACGGTGGCAATCGGTGGTGCCGTTTTAGGCCTGGGAAGAGCGGTTCTTTCCACACCCATGGAGGCACAGGCGAGCGGCAAGTGTGACATCGGACAGTGCAAGCGTGTGACGATCAAGTGCGTCTCGGAAACAGGGTGGTTTGATACCAAGACCCTTGTCGGCGACTTCAAGAAGGCGGGAGGCATCCGCGCCAATCCAAACCAGTGGACGATCCCCTTTGATCCCAAAAACGGTGCCGGGAGTTGTTCTCTGATTGATATGGAGACCCTTGACGGGCGGCATCACAAGTTTCTCCTGGATACGGGCTGGAACAGCCAATACATGGACGAGTGTTTCAAGAGAGAGGGCATCGACAAGATGCTCTCCAATGGAGAGATCGAATTCCTGTTTATCAGCCATGAGCACTTCGATCATTTTTTTGGTCTGGAGACGACCCTCAAGTACAACCCCGAGATCAAGGTTTTTATTCCGAGTACCTTTCTCGCTGAAGGCCGGCACTACTTGAGGGGAGCGGAATTTCTGACTCCAGGCGTGAGAAACGCTATCACGCACAGGGGAGACCTGGTCCAGCTCCAGCCCGGCCATGTCAACAAGCTTTACGAGGGCTGCGCAGGCGTGGCATTCGATCTGCCCATTGTGTTCAGGGTCAGGGGAGAAGAGTCCCTGTACTTCAATGTGAAAGACAAAGGACTCGTGTGCGTCACCGGGTGCTGTCATCAAAGCGTTCCCACTTTTGTAAAATTTGCCCAAGACAACATCGTCGGAGGGGATCAATTATATGCCCTTTACGGGGGCCTCCACATCGCGCCGCAGGAGAGGCTGGATCCTAAAAAGGAGAAAATGATCAGGGATATTGCAAACGCCAACTTTAAGGTCCTGGCCTGTAATCATTGTACCGGCCTTGTGGCGGTGAAAATGATGCTCGAGTTGGGGTATCCTGTCGCAAAAGGGACGGGTCGTCATGGATCCCGGAGTGATCTGTTTATCGGAAACAGCGATGAGATCGTTTTTGGATAAATTTTATTATAAATCTGTGACCAGTGGGGTTTTTGCCATTTTGGCGTTTATCCTCGTACTGCCGGTGCCGTCAGCGGCGTACGAGCGATACAAGGGGGTCAAAAAGTTTGACCACTATTTCTCGAAATATACGAAACGTTATTTCGGTCCGGCAATTGACTGGCGGCATTTCAAGGCACAGGCCGTGGCCGAATCGCGGTTGAACGCCAAGGCCAAATCACGTGTCGGGGCCTTGGGCATCATGCAGATCATGCCCCGGACCTTCAAAGAGATCCGGCAAAGACACCCTGTCATCAAAGGCACGCGTTCTCAGCCGCGATGGAATATTGCAGCCGGTATTTTTTACGACCGACAACTCTGGAAGACCTGGAAGGCGGAGCGGCCGTTTCGGGACCGGCTGAATTTTACCTTCGGATCCTACAACACCGGAAAAGGAAACATCATCAAGGCCCAGAAGGCCGCGGAAAAAAGAGGCCTTAACCCGAACTTGTGGGGTTCCATCGAAAAGGAACTGCCGGGGGTAACCGGCAAAAACAGCAAGGAAACCATCGGGTACGTCAAAAAGATAGAAAAGATCACGGAGGCATTGCGTTGATGGAACTCTCCATTACCCTTTTGAATTTTCTCTACGCCGTTTTCGGCGCCCTTCTGACACTTGTGTTCATGGCCGTCGGCTACAAGCTGTTCGATAAGATGACCCCTTTCGACACCTCCCAGGAGCTGGCTGCGAAAAACGTGGCCGTGGGGATTGTGATCGGGGCCATCTTTATCGGCCTCGGGATCGCCGTCGGCCTCGTCATCGGCCTGGGTCTCAATTAGTGCTCGTCCGAAAACGGCCTTTTCTGGATTAGGGCTATCAGCGTTCAGCAAAAGACAATGCAAATAGAATCATACAACTTCTTGTTCTTCATAACAAGTAAGGGTTGCCATGACCATTACACGTGAAATCTTCCAGGTGGGAGGGGACGGCCTGACGGCCGCGGGCGACGGCGCGATCTACCTCATCAATTTCGGCGGAAATGCCGCTCTTGTGGATGCGGGGTGCGGCCATGCTCAAAAACGCCTGTTTAAAAACATCAGGGCCTGTGGTGTGGAGCCGGATCAGATCCAGTACCTTCTGATCACCCACTGCCATTTCGACCATACGGGGGGCATAGCCGGAGTCAGAGAATGGTGTGGGTGCAGGGTGGTCGCCCATGAACTGGATGCCCGGTTTCTGGAAGAGGGGAACGATACCGTGACCGGCGCAAAGTGGTATGGTTCAACGCTTGAGCCCCTCAAGATCGATATGAAACTCACGGGTCATTGCAATGAGATCGAACTGGGTGAGGGCCTCATTCACGCGATCCATGTGCCCGGCCATTCCCCCGGATCGCTGGTCTATCTGACGGAATCGGAGGGATTGAGGGTCCTTTTTGCCCAAGACGTCCATGGCCCCATCGATGAAGAGATCCTCCTTTCAAACCCCGAGGATTACC
>CAYNYM010000063.1:0-11180 GCA_964401325.1 uncultured Desulfobacteraceae bacterium
TCGCCTTCTCCTGCATACGATGCAGGCGCCGCCTTTCACCGGGCCTCAGCCGGCCGTCCGCAATGGCCTGGCGTCTGAACCTCTCAATGCGCACCTGTTCCTGATTTAGACGAAAATACTCTTTGTTGGTGATTTTCCCCTTTTGGACGCCCCCTGCGATTCTCTTGATCTGCTTGCCCTGCCGCTGATAAGGACGATCACCGGCCGAAGCGGAGTTGGTGAATGCAAAGACCAGCGCGACTGCCGTAATTCCGGTCATGATGCTCGCTTTCATCGCCTTTTCTCCTTTCCAATCGTTTCTTGCCCACTTTAGACGAAGGTGAACCAAAAAGGTTTACATTGATCTCACATTTCCATCAAGAGCTCTTTGAACGATATCATCTTTGACCCGGACTACCGGCTTTCGCACTGAGATGACGCAATGGGGTGTCAGGGGTATTTTTTCATGTAAGAATTACATATTATGGGAATATAATGTTTTGTTGTTACCTTAAGGGACTGCGGGAACATTCGTAGCCCCTCTTTTTGTTGAAAATGCCAAGCAAGATATCCTCGACCTTTGATCTGGACCTAACGAGAGGATCTTTGGAGTGATATTTTGAAGTGCTTAACAGCAGGGCAATAATATGCTAAGCTAATTAAAAACAGAAACTATTAACTATTCATTGCATAAATTGGCAGGATCGAATCAGAGGAGCACTCCACCTTCATCCCCCGAAATCTCTTGCCGTCGAAGGGGGCCTGGTCTCTGGAGAGTGACACCTCAACCGGCAGGGCTTGATAATGAGTGGAGCAACTCTGGGCCCTATGAGATCTCGCAATTAATCCAAGAAGGGCCGGGAGCCTGTACCCAATGGGGAAAAAAACGACCAATGCCGTGACCAAACGCAAGAAGAGGGCCTCGGAGTGCAACAAGCCTGACTGTATTCGGTACAACAGCCTGGAGCGGTACCGGGTTCTCTTCAATCATATCACCGATGCCGTGTTCGTCTATCAGCCAAAGGCCGACGGTAGCGCCGGTCAATTCATCGAGGTCAACGACGAGGCCTCCCGGATGTACGGCTATTCAAGGGAAGAATTCTCCCATTTAACACCTCTGGACCTGAATGCATCCAAAAAAGCGACCATCATCCAGAAACGGATGAATAGGTTGCTTGCTGAAAAGCATATTCTGTTTGAGACGACCCACGCGACCAAGGATGGAAGGACATTTCCTGTTGAAATCCATTCGCACGCGGCAGACCTTGACAGCCAGCCTACGATAATATCCATTGTTCGCGACATCACCTTGAGGAAACGGGCGCAAGGAGAATTGAAGAGAAGCGAACAAAAATACGCCAGAATTTTCGAGAATACCCAGGATGTTTACTTTGAGATGACCCTCAACGGGATTATCACGGAGATCAGCCCCTCCATCAAGGAAATTTCAGGCTACCGTAGACAAGAGCTTATAGGTAAATCACTATTTGATATCTATGCCGATCCGAAAAAGAGACTGGATCTATTGGGAAAGCTTCAAAGCAATGGAAAAGTTGCAGACCATGAAGTTCTTTTGGAGAATAAGGACGGTACCCGAAGGTGGGGCTCGATATCTGGAAAGTTTGAAGAGAACGAGCAGCGCGTTCCCATAACAATTGTGGGTTCATTGCGGGAAATCGACGATCGAAAAAGGATCGAGCAGGCGCTTCGCGAGAATGAAGCCCAGATGCGTGCCATAATAGATGCCTCCATAGACAGAATTCGTTATGCAGACAAGGACCTAAAAATCATCTGGGCCAACAAGACAATGGCCTCAGCCCTTGATATGTGCCCCGAAGATCTGGTAGGCCGCTTCTGTTATGAACTCTTGATAGGAAGAGACAGTCCCTGTGCCGGGTGCCCTTGCGTAAAGGCCGGCGAGACGGGCCGCCTTGAAAGGACTGTCATGCAATACCCCAGGGTAAAGGGGAAAGAAGGAGAGAGCTACTGGGATACCTACTCCGTTCCTCTCAAGAATAATGAAGGTGATATTGAGGGCTTTATCCAAATCGGCAGGGATATCACTGAGACCAGACAGGCCATGGCGACCCTGCGGGAAAGCGAGGAGACCCTGAGAGCAATCCTCGCCGCCTCACCGGTAGGGATTGGAATGGTCAAAGGCAGAATTCTGGGCTGGGCCAACAAGGCCATGCACGAAATGGTCGGCTATGAAGAGGGTTATCTGTTGGGACAGGATGCCGAGCGACTCTATCCCGATGCCGAGGAATACCTCAGAGCCGGCAAGGCACTGTACCGAGGGGTCAAGGAGTCAGGTGTCGCGAGCATAGAGACCCGCTGGGTGACCAGGGACGGCCGCATTATTCATGTTTACCTTCAGGAAAGTCCCCTCGATCCGTCTGATCTATCAAAAGGCATTATCGTAACGGCCATGGACATCAGTGACCGCAAGCACACCGAAGAACACATTCGTGAGCTCAGCCAGGAGCTCATGAAGGCCCAAGAAAGTGAACGTCTGAAAATTTCCCGGTACCTGCACGATAGCATAGCCCAGAATCTTTCCTCAGTAAAGGTGAGCTGCGATTCATTTATAAAAAACCACCCGAACGTATCTCCCGAGATCAGGCTGAAGTTTTCTAGATTTTCATTAATTCTCCAAGGCACCATTGGGGTGCTCAGGGATATGGCCTATGATTTGCGGCCCGCCATTCTGGATGAGATGGGACTTCTCCAGGCAATCTACAAGCTCAGTGAAGAATTTTCCGAAAAAAATGATATTCGCATCGACTTTTATTCCGCGGGTATGAAAGCATTAAGGCTTGATTCCGATACCGAGATCAACCTGTACCGTCTGGTTCAAGAGGCACTGAACAACGTCGGCAAACATGCCTCTGCCAGTGATGTGACCGTCAGGCTGGTTGTATCCTTTCCAAACATCATGCTCCGCATTGAGGACAACGGTAAGGGCTTTGACGCAAAAACCCGCTTGATCGAAGCACTGAAAGAAAAACGGATGGGAATCCGAAGCATGGAGGAGAGAGTGGCTTTGCTCGAAGGCACAATGACGATTCAATCCATGCCGATGAAGGGAACAAAGATCATTATAAAAGTCCCTTACAAAAGGAAAAAGCATGGCTCATAAGAAAAAGATAGTGCTTATTGATGACCACGCCCTTTTCAGAGAAGGCTTGCGGGCCATTATAGAAAACAATACCGAATATGAAGTGATCGCAGAGGCGGGGAGTGGTCGCCAGGCAATCCGGATCTCCAAAAAACTCAGGCCTGATCTGGTCGTGGTGGATATATCTCTTCCTGACTGCAGCGGCATTCAATTGACCCGTGAAATAAGGGACCTCTTGCCTGAGACCCGTGTGATGATTGTCAGCATGCACTCCAAGATTGATTATATTGTCAAGGCCTTTCAGTCCGGGGCTACCGGCTACGTCATCAAGGAATCCGCATCCGATACCCTCCTCCGAGGCCTCAGGGCCGTCTCAAAAGGCGAGTATTTCATGGACAGTTCGGTCTCCCAAAAAACCATCGAGAAGCTCATGGAATTCCCGTCAAAAGAGGCCAAGATCGCGGATGCCGCCTACGAGACCCTGACCGCGCGAGAACAGGAGGTCATGCTTGTCCTGGCAGAAGGCCTTTCCATCAAAGAAATCTCTGAGAGACTTTTCATCAGTCCCAAGACGGTTGAAAACCATCGCACCAGTATCATGAAAAAGCTTGGCATTCAAAGCCCCATTGAATTGGTTCGTTACGCAGCAAGGATCGGGCTGATCGATTTGGGGCTCTAGAATTCCTACCCACCTTAACCGCCGGCTATACCCCTGACCACACAGGACATAGTCCCGCTTCATAGGGTTTCCCCTCAGGCAGATGTCCTGTCGCCAATGCAAAATGGGTTCTCTGCCTATAGACAAATCCAAAAAAAATCGTGATGATGAAACGGAAATTCAAGGGGATGTCTTGGCATCCGTTTTACCGGGCACCGATTCTTCGAAACCTGAACGAAGTCTGGAATCTCACACTGGGGCACCCATGGCAATACGCAGACACAAGTTGGCTGAGGAGAAAATCACGGCTGGAAAAAATTCACCGAAGCCATTCGTAATTCAGGGAGAAGACAATAAAACAGCCATATCTTCAATGCACGATCCGAAATGGAACAGAGAAAAGGATTACCTGGATATCCCGGCCCTTGTAAGGAGCATTCAAAGGGCTGAGGGAGAGCCTGATTGTTTTCGCAGGCCGAAGGGTTCTTGTGATCGATTGGACTGTCAGTGGCGACGGTACTGTCTGGAAGGCGCGACTCTTTCCGGCGGGGGCGAGGAAAAACCATGACATAGTTTTGTTTACAGGCCATGTATCAACGGGTCGCCAAGGCGAATAAAAAAGGAGGGGAAATGGCGAACATATTAATTGTGGATGATCAGCCACATCTTAGAGAACTCTTTTCCCTGGAAATGACGGATGAGCGACACAGGGTCTGCAGCGTAAATAATGCCGAATCGGTCCATTGGTATCTTATGAATTCAAAACCGGACCTTGTCCTGTTGGACTTATATTTAAATGGATTTGAGGGATGGGATGTCTTGCGCCATATCAAGAGCCAATACCCACGTCTTCCGGTTCTGATCGTGACGGCTTATGATAACTATGCAGAAGACCCCCGATTATCGCAGGCGGATGGATACATTGTAAAGGATTTTGATACCATCGGAAGGCTCAAGAAAAAGATAGAGGAGCTCCTGAACTGAGGGATAGAGAACCATGAAATCGGGTCCATTTATGGTGGAAAACAGGAAGAAATTAAAAGAGACCAGGAGATTAAGGAGGGCGATTTGAATTTCAACGAGATAAAAAAAATGGCCAAGGGGATGCACATAAACACCTATCGTTTGAAAAAACCGGACATCATTCGTGCGATTCAACGGGCGGAAAACAACCTTGATTGCTTTGGGACACTGAGGATAGACGATTGCGATGAAGTTACATGTCTATGGAGACAGGATTGCATTTCACTGAACAATCGTTCGCAGTCTCATCGCCGATAGCCTCTCCTTTCATTCCCCTGCCGACAGTCGGTTTCAATTTCACGCAAAGGGATTTTAAAGCATGCAAGTTCAGTTTCCTTGATTCTATTATTTCAAAGGAGATGATCATGAAAAAAATACTTATCGTGGACGATGAGGCATCAATCCGAATGCTTTATGCCGACGAACTATTCGAGGAGGGGTACGAGGTGAGCACAATCGGTGAAGGCTCACGGGTTATGAAGTCGATCGAGAAAGAAGGTCCCGACCTGATCATACTGGACATTAGATTGGGCAAACATAACGGTCTCGATATCCTCCAGGATATTCGCAACACCTACTATGACATGCCGGTCATCTTGTGCACGGCCTATCCCACTTTTAAGAACGATTTAAAATCAATCGCCGCCGACTATTATGTGGTCAAGAGTTCGAACCTGGGAGAACTGAAAGTCAAAGTCAGAAGGGCCTTAAACGGAGTGATGCAACTCTCGCCGCCATCTCCCTATAACACGGCCCCAATGTGTCAATTGGAGATTCTTTAGCAGGGCATTTCAAAAGATATTTCAGCGAAAAAGGGGCTTTTATTGTCTGTCAAAAACCTGGGGCCCTGAGGGCCAGGTCAGAGACAGTTGGTTATGCCAAGAAAAAGAATTGGAATGCTGGAGTCTTAGAATTCCAGCAACTTAAAACGCCTTTGAGATTAAACCAAAGCCTGGTCCTCTGGGCCAGGCTTTTTTTTACTTACAACCCGGGAGGAGAGGAGATTCCTGATGGCATCCAATTTCAGAATAGCCATACATCATAATGGCGGCACCCTTCACTTCAAGTTGCTGGGCGATTTTGACGGCACTTCAGCATACCAACTGCTCGAAGATTTGAAGAAGACCTATAATGGTATAAACCGAGTGATCGTTCATGCCGATTCACTGAAAAAGATTCACCCCTTTGGGCGGGATGTCTTTCAGAGCCGATTCTACGAGCTGAATGATCGTTCGATCCGCATCTTTTTCACCGGGGAAAAGGCAAAACAGATCGCACCTGAAAAGGCGTGGCATCTGTAAATTCCTTGACCTGCAGCGGTTATTTGAAAATTTTTCATATCTTTCCGAGACCCTGGTGTCTGCATTTTTCACTGACCCTCAGACCATTATCATGGCGATCGCGACATGGGGTTCCAGGGATCTTTTATGAGAAGGGAGGTTTGGGCTTTGATGCAAGGGATTGTAAAGTGGTTTAATGAGGCCAAAGGGTTCGGATTTATTGAACGAGAGCGCGGCCGGGACGTTTTTGTTCATTATACCTCCATTGTGACCTCGGGATTTAAGACCCTTTCCGGTGGAGATCAAGTGGAATTTGATTTAGAGGAGACTGAAAAAGGGCCTGTGGCCCGGAACGTTGTAACACGTTGATTCCGCCTGGCACACAATACTGAGGGGAGTTGAAATCGGGAATCAGGGAATTGGAGAGGGAAAACCCACCTTTTCAGCAAATGGAGCAAGCACTCAGGGACAGCGAGCAACGTTATCGCATGGTGGCCGAATTCACCAACGACATGGAGACATGGCGGGGACCTGAGGGCGGGTACATCTATGTTACTACATCTCCACGAGCGAGGTCCCGTTGACGGTTGAAAGCCTGAACCTGAAGGATATCGTACAAATCATCAGAGAGGAATTTTCAACACAGCTCAGCATTCGACGGATCGCCTGGTCCGAATCCGAATTTCTCACTGAGATCAAGGCAGATAGACTGTCTGTTTTGAGGCTTATCAGAAATCTTGTTGACAATGCCATAAAATACGGGGACGACCTGACCGTCATTCAAGCGGAAGGGTCTGGGTCAGGTCTGCACCGGGAAAAGGGACAACCTTCTGTGTTTAAATAAAAAAAGATCTATGAAATTTCAAGAAATTACCTTATTGCCACCCGCATAAAGAGTATAGTATTATCAAGGTGATGTTATAAGACGAGGCGTCTTCTGCGATCACAACATCTCAGGGAAACCTTCAACGGCTTTTTTTGCCTTGAGCATGCCCGTTACCTTGAATCCGAACTTGGGAGAAGACCTGACATAAATCGCTTCAAGGTTAATCGCACCGTCCGGGCTCCGGCATTCGCCCACGACCAACCGAACCGGATCTTGAATATGTTAAGAGACCCACGGATCCAAGAGCCTCTTTTCGCCTCCCGCCCCATTCCTTCGGGAGCATACATTTTCACATATTACCAGGAGGAACCCATATGTTTGAAATCCTGAAAAAGAGTCTACTGGCAAGTCTGGGAGCCGCGGTCGTGACCAAAGAGAAGGTCGAGGCCGCTACCAAGAAGTGGGTAGACGATGGTCGGATCTCCACCGAAGAAGCGGACAGATTGGCTCAAGATCTGGTGGAAAGCGGCCGGAAGCAGTGGGAAGACTTCCAGTCAAAGGTCTCGGAGACAGTAAAAAAGACCCTGGAGGGACTGGATATCGCCACACGTGAAGAGGTGGATGCTCTTACCACCAGGATTGAAGAAATCGAAAAAAGGCTCTCACTTTGCGAAGGACGGGGCGAGTCGGGCCAGGGGGACGCATGAGCGGGAACCGTTCGCTGGAAATCCAGGCCCTCTGGGGGGACTCAAAGCCTGGCCCTCCGGGACGGTATTCGTCACTCACCCTCACCCCATGTCAACCAGGGGGCAAGCCTTGGATATAAAGACCATAACCCATCTGGGACGCTTCAAGGACATCATCTTCACACTTTTCAAATACGGGCTGGATGATGTGGTGGAGCGTCTCGACTTGCCCGGGAAAATAATCTTCGACCGGATCAGCAAAGTCGGCCGGGATATGAGCACCCGGGAGAGAATCCGCCACGTCCTGGAAGACCTCGGTCCCACCTTTATCAAGTTCGGGCAGCTCCTGAGCCTGCGTCCCGACCTCGTCCCCTATCCGCTCATCCAGGAGTTGCGAAAACTTCAGGATGAAGTCGCGCCCGTCTCCTTTCATGAGATCCGCACGATGATCGAGAAAAACCTCCGGCTGCCGATTGAGAAGGTCTTTGCCTCTTTTGATGAGGAGCCCTTTGCCGCGGCCTCCCTCGCCCAGGTCCACCGTGCCGTGCTTCAGGAGGGGAATATCCCTGTAGCCGTCAAGGTCCGGCGTCCCAAGATACGTCGGATCATCGAAATGGACTTCTACATCATGGATGTCATTGCCAGGCAACTGGCCAAGAGGACGGAAGAGAACCAGGCTTACAATTTTCCCAACCTCGTACGTGAGATCAAGATGGCGCTTCGCCGGGAGTTGGATTTTACCCGTGAGGCCCGCAACATGAAGATCTTTAAAGGCAATTTCGCGAGTGACGCCGAGGTGTCCATGCCGGACCTCTTTGAAGACTACTGTACGGAGCAGATGCTCACCATGGAACTGGTCTCCGGGACCAAGCTAAAAAACCTGGACCTGAAGGCTCTATCAGACCGTGAAAACCTGGCCAAGCGCCTCCTCCGGTTTACGACCAAGCAGATCATCGAGGACGGTTTTTTTCACGCAGACCCTCACCCCGGTAATATTCTCATCCTCGAGGACAAAGAGATCTGTCTCCTGGACTGGGGCATGGTGGGGCGCCTTACCCGGCAGAGCCGTTACGACCTCATCGATCTCATGAATGCGGTCTTTGATAAGGATGCCGAAAGTGTCCTGTGGAGTCTTCTCCAGTTCGCCATCAGACGCGGCCACATCAATCAGCAGAAACTCCAGAGGGAAATTGCGGACATCCTGGACGCCTTTCACAGTCTTCCCCTTGGGAGGGTGAATATAGGTCATCTGATGCTCGATATCTCGACCCTTCTTCGTGAAAACCATCTTCAGATCCCGGCGGACCAGGCCATCATGATCAAGGCCATCGTCACGGCTGAAGGCACGGCCCGCCAGCTCTGTCCCGAACTCAATGTCATGCAGGAATTCGAGCCCTACGTCAAAGGACTCGCGAGGAAACGCTGGCACCCCGATGCCCTATGGGAAAGTCTTCTCCGCAATCTTCACCGTTTTCTCATCTTTCAAAAGAACCTGCCCGCCAGGTTGGACAACATCATCGATGTAATAGACCGGGGCGAACTCAACATTCGTTTTCAGCACGAAAACCTCGGGGGATTGCGCAGAAGCCTGGAGAGCGGGACGAACCGCCTGACCTTCGGGATTATCATCGCGGCCCTCATCATCGGGTCTTCCATGATTATCACCACCGGCGTCCGTCCCTTGCTCTTCGGATTTCCAGCACTGGGCATCATCGGCTACCTGGTCTCAGGCGTTCTGGGCCTCTGGCTGGTCGTCAACATCATTCGCAATCGAAAGTACTGAAGGGTATCACTTTTCGACAAGATAACAGATTCCCGGGAAAAATCACACGTCCCGGAGTCCTTCCCACAGTATCGTGCAGGCTCTGTCGTTACGAGCCGGAGAACAGGAGGATCTGTCGATGCCTCGAAAACCGACGCATGAAGGATTGGAAAAAGGAGGGAATAAACCGGCAGGGGGCGCCCTCCGAAAAGGGGATGAGAGATCCGAGTTATCAGGAGTGCTGTTTTCCAGGATGTTCGGCAAAAGCCCTATTCCAACGGCCGTCACACAGATATCGGAAGGGCGTATCAAACTGGCCAATGACGCTTTCGCTCGATTGACCGGTCGTGGGCGAAAGGAAATTATCGGGCACACCACGGTTGAGCTGAATCTGTGGGGTGACCCTGAAGATCGCACGAGAATCGGCCGTATTCTTCAAAAGGAAGGTTCATTTCAGAATATCGAGATACCGGTTCACAGCTCATCGAAGGGAATCCGCACATGCCTTTATTCAGGTCAACTCATCGATTTTAAAGGGGAAGCGCATATCCTTTCCTACGCTATCGACATTACGGAGCGCAAGAAGGCAGAGACGGCAATGCGGGAGAGCGAAGAAAACTTTAGAGCCCTGGCCGAGAACGCCGGTGAAGGGATTTCAATTCTCGCAAAGGACGGGTCCCATGTTTACGCCAACAAGAAGGCGGCGGAAATAACCGGGTATACGGTTGAAGAACTCCTCAAGGTACGCGTGCCGGATTTGATATACCCGGGTGAACGCCACAAGGTTATGGAGACGTTCAGGAAACGAATCAAGGGGGAACCCGTCCCTAACCGCCATGAGACCGCCATCATCAATAAGGATGGAAAGCGGGTACCGGTTGAGGTATCCGGTGCCAGAACCATGTGGCATGGGGAACCGGCCGACATTGTCTTTTCCCGCGATATCACCGAACGCAAGCAGGCGGAGGCCGAACTTCGGGAATATCAGAGGGATCTGGAGGACCTGTTTGCCGTGGTCGCCTCCAAGAACAACGAACTCGAGTCCTTTGTCTATAATGTCTCCCACGAACTCAAGACCCCGATCATATCGGTAGCAGGTTTTGTCGGGGCGTTGCGGGAGGACTTCGGAAACGACCTGCCGGAGAAATGCAAAGAATACTTCAGCCACATAACACATGCCGTCCGGGAGATGGAGTCCTTTATCAACCACCTACTGGAAATTTCCCGCATCGGGTCACTCATCGAAAATGAAGAGGCCATTCCCTTTGGCGGCATTGTAGAAAGGGCGATTGCAGCGCTCAAACCTCAGATTAAGGAGGGGGGTATCGTCGTGACCGTCCAGAAAGACCTCCCGGTGATCTGTGCCGACAAGATACGATTGGGTCAGGTTATTGGCCATCTATTGGCCAATGCCGTCAAGTATATAGGCAGAGACAACCCTTCCCCCCAAATCCATGTCGGCACCGAGGAAAAATTCGGGCATCGATCATTTTTTGTCCGGGATAACGGCATCGGCATTGGCCTCGATCTGGCCGAAAATATTTTCGGTATCTTCCACCGCCTGCACAGAAGAAAAAAGTATTCCGACACAGGGATAGGGCTTGCGGTCTGCAAAAAAATCGTCGAAAGCCACGGCGGACGTATCTGGTTAGAGTCCGAACCCGGCAAGGGCTCGGCATTTTACTTCACGATCCCGGAAAAGGACGGGAATAACAATCCAATGAAAAAAAACGGTGAATCCTCATAGCCGGGCTTTTAAGTCATCCGATTGCCTCAAATCCGGTTGTCAAATCCACGCCGTTGACTTGATTTCGGCCTTCACCCTTGGCCTGGTAGAGGGACCTGTCC
>CAYNYM010000064.1:0-11126 GCA_964401325.1 uncultured Desulfobacteraceae bacterium
TGAAGGATCCCCCTGAATGGCTACGGTGCGGAGACGCCCCTTATGCCGGCGGAACGATTTTAGAATGCGGCTATCGCGTCCTTGTAAAACTTTCGCCCGAAGAGACCTGGAAGGCCGTTGTCCGGATCGGGGGTGAAACCGGGTGGTATTTCGGGGATTTTCTTTGGAGGCTTCGTGGCGGGATAGACCGGATCATTGGAGGTGTGGGCCTGAGAAGAGGGCGCCGGCATCCCGGTGAACTCTATGTCGGTGATGCCCTGGATTTCTGGCGGGTGCTCGAGGTCGAGGAACCGGGGAGGCTGGTCCTGCTGGCCGAGATGAAATTGCCCGGGGAGGCCACCCTCGAATTCAGGGTGAATCCCGTGGGCGGCGGGGTATCGGAGGTGCAGCAACTCTCCAGGTTTTTACCCAAAGGCCTCCTGGGAATTCTTTACTGGTACACCTTTTATCCCATGCATCAATGGGTCTTTGGAGGGATGCTGAAAGGTATTGCACGTTCTTTGGGGCAACCTGTCTTGCAAGGCCCCGACCGTTTTGCTCCGAGACTCGAGCATGTGTGTTATTTCAATCCCAGGACATGAATGTCTCCGTAGTGGTGCAGGCCCTCAACAAGAACCCTAAACCAGGAGGTGACCCATGGATCTTAAAACTTATTTTGACAAAGTGAAGGGAAGGGGCATTTTGGCGACCGCCGACGGTCAGGGCCGGGTTGACGCCGCGGTCTATGCCAAACCCCATATCATGGATGACGAAACCATTGCGTTTATTATGGCGGATCGGTTGACCCACGAAAACCTGCAGTCCAACGGCCATGCGGCTTATCTATTCATGGAGGACGGCGCGGGGTACAAAGGCACGCGCCTTTTCCTGACCAAGGTGAAGGAGGAGCAGGACAGTGAACTGCTCTATGCCATACGCAGCAAGAGGTATGCATCGAAGAAGGAAGAGGAAAAGACGCGCTTTCTGGTGCGTTTCAAAGTGGACAAAATGTTGCCTCTGATTGGACCGGGAGAAGATCCGGATGAGGAATAGAAGAGGAAAGGAAGACCCGGGCGAAAACCCCTGCCCTCGGATCGCCTGAACACGATCCGGAATATCCCATCCTTTCATGAACCTTGCGGCATGGGAAGGGACGGGTCTTACCCAGGGTCCTCCCCGAATCATACGGTTTCGAATTTCGGTGGCATTCGTCCCCTTTTCCTCCGGGGGCGTCTTGCAGGGTATCTCGGTCCGAAGTCCAAGCGATTGAAACGTTTCAAGCTTTCGCGCTCCCCAACCGGTCGCAGATGGTCATGAAAAAGGTGGCATTCAGGGGAATATAATGTCGATATCGACTTTTCTTTGCTTTTTGTTTAAACTCTGCAAAAATTCTGTGCAGTGCATGATCCCAATACGTTCCACTATTGAAAAAAATTGTTCCAGAAAAACTTATTTTGAATAAGTATCTATTGTTTATAGTGAAGTTAAAGACCGGCTCTTGCAGTGTTGGAGTGGACCCCAAGAGGAAGGTGAGGAAACGAAAGAGTCGTTGTAACTGAATCTGAAAGATTTGAGGCCTATCGAAAAACAAGAGGAGATGAATGGGAGCCTTGGAGCAGACTGATATGACACCAACCCTTGATCTGACCGAAATAAATGAGATGATCGGTCAACTTTTCATGGCGGGCCTCCCGGGGCCTCAACTGGACAAACGGACCGAAGACCTGATTCGGGATTACCATCTGGGGGGTGTTATTCTTTTTTCGAGGAATGTAGAAGATCCACTGCAAGTGGCAAGGCTCTGCAGGGATCTCCAGGACACGGCCATGGCCTGCACCGGTATTCCCCTTTTTCTTGCGGTGGATCAGGAGGGCGGGCGGGTCGCCCGATTGCGTGAACCTTTCACCGTTTTCCCCGGGAATCGCGCCATTGGCATGGGTGACCACCCTGAGAAATCGGCCACCGAATTCGGACGAGTAACGGCCCGTGAAATGAAAATGGTGGGCCTGAATATGGACCTTGCCCCTGTTATGGATGTACAGAAAGGGGAGCTTGAAAAACACCTGGAGGGCCGGCTTTTCGGTGAGGACCCCGACAGGGTGGCCCGGCTGGGGCGAAGGGTCGTGAGGGCGCTGCAGAAAAACGGTGTTATGGCCGTGGCCAAGCATTTTCCGGGCCTGGGTCCCGCTGAGCTCGACGCCCATTTCAAACTCCCGAGAATACCCCTCACCTGGGAGGAGATCGAGGCGAAAAACCTGCTGCCCTTCAGGGCGGCCATCCAAGAAGGTGTTTCTGCCATTATGACCTCCCACGCCATTTATTCCGCACTGGATCCCGATAACCCAGCTACCCTTTCACCTGCCGTTTTGAGCCGGCTCTTGCGGGAAAAGATGGGTTTTGGGGGATTGATCATCACGGATGACCTGGAGATGGGGGCTATTGCCGGGCATCGGGGTGTGGCAGAAGGGGCTGCCGATGCCCTGGCGGCCGGGGCCGATATCCTTCTTGTTTGCCAAAATAGGGGAAAAGTCCTGGAAGGCCTGGACAAAATACGAGGCAAGGTGCTTCGTGGGGAGATACCCTTCCGGCGTTTGAAGGAATCGCATGAGCGGATCGTGTGCGCCAAACAGGCATTCTTAACGTCGAAGCCAAGGGTTTCGTTCTCAAGGGTGCAAAAATATTTCAAGGTTTAGTCCTGCACCGACTCTTTTGCCCGTCTGATTACATCGATGAAAGCGTGGTCCATCCGAATCACGGCGGCGCATCCTTCTCGAAGGTCGGTCTTTTGGGCCTTCCACATCATGATTCATCCATAGTTGAATGCGTTTTAAAAGGCCAAAAAAATTTATTTTTTCAACGGCACCGCGTAAACCCTTTTGTTTTGCGAAACGTCTAATATTGAAAACTGTGAGAAGGAAGACAGAGGACAACAATGAAACGTCGCTATTCATTTGCCTTGATTGTAATTGTTTTCGCCATGTTGGGCGCATGCGCGCATGTCCCCATGGACAGGTACAATACCCAGAGAGGGGCCATGATCGGTGCAGGCACCGGGGCGCTGATGGGGCAGGCCATCGGCGGGAATACCGAAGGAACACTCATAGGGCTTGCAGCCGGGACGATTCTGGGTGCCTTGGTGGGAAATGCCGTTGATCAGGACTATCAGGCCGCAAGAGATGCCGTTCGGCATAACAAACCGGTTGTTTACTATGACAGACAGGGGACTGCCGTTGAGGTGACTCCCCAGGGCGCAAGCGATAGGTCGAACTGCCGAAGAGTCACAAAACGTGTGTGGCGCAATGGGGAGCTGATCAGCGAAACGGAAGAGGAGATTTGTGAGGACCCGGGCAATGTCCCTTCAGGGCCGGCCGTTGTCTATCATTCCTATCCGAGTTTCGGTTTATTTTACCGGCACCATTATCCCGGGTATTATTATCGGCACTACCCCTATCACCCCCGCCACCACCGTCGATACCACCGATATTGGTAGCGGCGCGCCGTGAAGAGTGCCGGCGCCCGCAGAACTGCTTTTTTCCGGCCGTTTCCGGTGATGATGCCTTTAGGTTTTTTTCGCCCTATTGGGTCTGAAGTCAGACGGATTCAGGGCATGTTTTTTTAGAAGTTCGTAGAGATCGGCCCGATACTTTCCTGCCAGTTTTGCGGCCTGGCTGACATTTCCCTGCGTGAGTTCAATCAACTGGACAAGATAATCCTTTTCAAAATCCTCTTTGGCATCTTTCAGGAGTTTGAGACGCCCCTTCTCCAGGTTATGGGTCTGTAGAATCAATTCCTCGGTAATGATGTCTTTGGGGCTCATGGCAACGGCACACTCAATGGTATTCTCCAGTTCCCTGACGTTCCCCGGCCATGAATATAGCAGCAGTTTCTGCAAGGCGGCCGATGAAATCCCCCGGATCTTATTCCTGGTCTTTTGCGTATATTTTTTTAAAAAGTGTTTTGCCAGGAGGGGAATATCCTCTTTCCTTTCCCTCAGGGGCGGAAGCTTGATGGGGATAACGTGAATTCGATAAAAGAGATCCTCGCGGAATTCACCCTCTGACACCGCCTTTTCCAAGTTTTTGTTGGAACAGGCGATGAAGCGGGTATCCACTTTGACGGTCTTTCCTCCCCCCAGGGGATAATATTCCTTTTCCTGAAGCACGCGGAGGAGTTTGGCTTGCATGGTCAGGGGCATTTCCGAGATTTCATCCAGAAAAAACGAGCCCTTGTGGGCCTGGGCAAAGAGCCCTTTTTTCGCGCTGGTCGCGCCGGTAAAGGCCCCCCTCTCATAGCCGAACAATTCACTCTCCAGCAGGGTCTCCGGTATGGCAGCACAATTTATAGCTACAAAGGGACTGTCTTTTCGGGAACTGACTAGGTGAAGGGTATTGGCAATCAATTCCTTTCCCGTTCCGCTTTCTCCTTCGATGTAGACGCTGGAATCCGATTGAGCCGCCTGGGCCACCTTTTCCAATACCTTTTTCATTTTCCCGCTTCTGGCGATGATGTTTTCGAACCCGTAATGGGCCTTCACCATATTCCGCAGGCTTTTGACCTCCTTTGTGAGTCGCACCTTTTCGAGACAGTTCCTTATTTGAAGTAAAAGGTCCTGATAATCAAAGGGTTTGGTCAAATAACTGTATGCCCCTTTCCTCATGGCCTCGACCGCGCTTTTGATGGTGCCGTAGGCCGTCAGGATCAGAACCGGCATATCGGGATTGATCTGATGAAGATCCTCCATGAGCCCAATGCCGTCTTTTCCGGACAGTTTCAGGTCCAGAAGCGCCAGATCAAAAACATCTTGTTTTGCAGACTCAACGGCCTGCTCGGGAGTGGTTGCCGTTGTGACGTCATACTCTTGGGCCTCCAGCCTCATTCTTATAACTTTGAGTATATTCTGATCGTCATCAACCACCAGAATTTTATCCATTTCCCATGTCCTTCTTTCGTTAAAAAAACCGATCGTGTCCAAAATAAAAACATTAAGGATTATTGTGGCAAGGCCTTTCGTTTCTTTTCCTCAATCCCGAGGTCTATTTCCTTGAGCTGTTCGATTTGGGCCTTCAGGTCAATTACTTCGGTCTGTACCACCCTAATATAGTTCTTCAATTCCTCAATTTCGTCGTTTTTTTCTTGGATCGTATCTTTCATACCGGCGATAGCCTCTTTCAGATCATTGATTTTCTGGTCCGGTTTCTTCCGGTCCGGTTTGGGGGCTTCCCTGGTTCTGTTTTTCGGTGCACTATTTTTTCTCATGATTGCTCTTTCCAGAGCGGCGATGGAATTATTCAACTTGTCGATCTCCCTGCCCCGTTCGGTCATTTGACGGAGCAGGTGAAGCCAAACGCCGGCCTCATCCTTCAAAGGGCTTTCGGGAAAATCCAATCTGAGGCCTTGAAGGGACCTTGCGGATTCTTGATAATCGGGACCGGGATTCTCAGGGTGTGCATAGGCCAGAGCCATTTGATAGAGAGCCCTGTCCCCAAACATATCGGGGGCCACTGCCAGGGCCTCCTCATTTGCCTTGAGGGCCGAGTTGAAATCCCCGCCGGTGACATAATGATTGGCGTCCTCTAATCGTTGTTGGGCCTTCAGCGTGTTTATCATGGGGGTGCAACCCAGGTTTCCCGAAACCATGACTACGACACAGGCAATGTAAAAGAGAAAATACTGCCCTTTAAGGGCTCGCTTTGTGCCCATATTTTTCCTCCGTGTGCGGCAATGATGTGCTTGGCCAGTGATAGTCCCAGGCCTGTCCCCCTTGCCGTCAGTCTTCCACTTTCAATGCGTTCAAACCGATGAAAAATTTTTTCGAGATCTTCCCGGGCAATACCGCAACCCGTATCAGAAACCGAAACAACGATAGAGCCTGTCTCGGTTTTGTGTGACCCAACTTTAATGACAACTCGTCCCCCGCAGTCGGTAAATTTCAAGGCATTTCCCAAGAGGTTTTCCAAGACCTGAGCGATACGCTCATCGTCCATTTTCACCGGCGGCAATTTAGCTTGTGGTTCAAATCTGAGGTGTATTTTTTTTCGTAAAGCGATGGGTGCAAGTTTTAAGATGCTCTTGCGCAGCAGAGGAACAAGGCTCTGATCATTGAACTGATAGTCCATCATTTTTGCTTCCATGCGGGAGAGATCGAGAATTCGGTTAACCGAATCGATTAGTCGTTCGCATTCCTCTTTTGTGATGGAAAGGAGTTCATGCTCTTTTTCCGGCGCCTTTTTGTAAGTTCCTTCGAGAAGCATGCTGGATGCTTCCTTTATGGCCGTGAGGGGTGTCCGAAGTTCGTGAGACACATGGCTGATAAAATCCGCTTTCATCTCTTCCAGTTCCCTCAGGCGCCCGCACATGTTGTTAAAATCATCCGCCAGTTCCTTGATCTCTGGAGGCGATGAGATATCGTGGATCTCTTCAAATTTTCCTTTCGCAATTTCCTTTGTCTTTTTCTGCAGGAGCAAAATCGATCGGTTGATGCTTTGGGTGTTGTAAAAGGAGATAAGGAGTCCCACAATGACGGCAAGCCCTGCTGTGACGGAAGTCACTTTGAACACGTGGTAACTGATATGACTCGATGTCTGGATCTTCTTATATCGATTCAACTGTGTGATTTGAATGATTCTTCGAAGCCGCCGGTTCAGGTCATCTACAAGGGCCTCTTTTTTGTTGTGGAATTCTTCCTCAGGATAGGGTTTACTCAACAGAATATATTCCACTTCCTTTTTGAAAAGGCCAAGATAACGGTTGTAAAATGTCCCGGATTCAATGAGTATATCCTTTTCCTCCCCGTCTCCAACGAGTTCTGTCAGCTCTTTCAGGCCATCCGTAACACGCTTTTCAATTTCCCAAAAGCGACGGAAAAAATCCGGGTCTTTGGAGATAAGGTATTTGTTTTCAAATCCGACCTGAGAGAATACGGCATCCAGAAGGCGTTCGGCCGGTCGAATGGTCGTTTCATCCACCGCTGCAACGGAACGCGTGAGGTTGTTCAACTGGTTGAGTTTAAGGCTGACATAGACCCCCAGAAAAACCACCAGGACCATGATTGTCATATAGCCGAAGGTCAGACGTTTAAAAATCGTTAATCTCATAATCGATACGGGTTGCAATAAATAGGGTGGATATGAAAAGAACAGGGTTTCACATTTCAGTCGGCTACAATAGCCCCATGAGATTGAATAACGACTACGGTAGGGTAATTGAAATGGGGTAATATTAAATGAAATGGAACAGTAAAATGCTATTTTGAATAATAGTCTAAAAGCAGATGTAAGATAGAAAGAAATATACCCTTTTTTCCCTCGCTAAGAGGCCGTTGACATGGCATCGTAAAATCGGTACGGAATTTTGCGATCCTGCACGGCGGCTTCGCCCTTGATTCCATGTCCGGACTGGGTCTTGGAATCTTGCAAGACCCCCGAGCGTACCCTGCCAGATATTTATCCGCACAGCATACCGCGCTGACTGTCGGAGTGCAAGGCAGAACCCGCCCTGCAGGGCAGCGGAGGGCGTCATTTTCGCCCTTTTTAAATAATCTCGAGGCAAACTTCAAGTAAATTTAGGGCCAGGATTCTTTGCGTGATAAAGAGGGTGCAGGGTCTTCAACAGAAAATGGTTTTATGCTGAGTAATAAAATAATGAAACGAATTTCCTTCATGAAATCGGAAAAAACTATTATGGTTATAGTTTTGACATCGAAGAAAGGTACCGGATGAAACAAATTCAAGGCCTCTTGGACAATGGCACTGCGGAGGGTGCCTTTCCGGGGGCCGTGCTCCTTGCGGCCTACCGGGGGCATGTCGAGTTCTTTGCCAAGGCGGGGTTCCGCTCCATTGTCCCCCGAAGCCTTCCCATGGAAAAGACCACGGTCTTTGATCTGGCATCACTTACAAAGCCCCTGGCCACGGCCCTCGGGGTCATGAAACTGGTGGATCGGGGAACCATTGAACTGGACCGGCCCTTGTATGAACTGGTGCAGACTGCACCTCTCAAGGATAAAAGGGGCTTAACCCCGCGACTGCTCCTGTCTCATTCTGCGGGTCTTTCGGACTGGAAGCCCTTTTATATGAAACTGGTGCAGTTCGAACCGGAATGCAGAAAGGGCTTATTGAGAGAGCAGATCATTGATCTTCCGTTTGCATACGGCCCGGGAACGGCCTGTCTTTATAGCGATTTGGGGTATATGCTCCTGGAATGGATCATCGAGGAAAAGACCGGAGAGACCCTGTGCGCATTTCTCGAACGGGCATGCTATGGGCCCATGTCTCTTAAGTGGACCTTTCTGGGGTCAGCAAACGGCCCCCAAGAGATCAAGGCCGAAGAGTTTGCAGCAACTGAAGACTGCCCCTGGCGGGGGAAGATCATGCGTGGAGAGGTCCATGATGAAAACGCCTATGCCCTTGGCGGCTATTCGGGGCACGCGGGGCTGTTCGGGACGGCGGAGGAAGTGTTTTCCATCGCAAATATGCTGAGGGAGCATTATCGAGGAAAGAGGGATGATTTTTTTTCAGCCGTCACTGTTCGGGAATTTTTCAGGAAACAGGATATCGTGGAAGAGGGCACTTTTGCCCTGGGATGGGATCCCCCGTCGCCCGGGAATTCGAGCGCCGGGCGCTATTTCTCAGAGAAAAGCGTGGGGCATTTGGGTTTTACCGGAACATCACTCTGGATGGATCTCGAGAAGGACGTAATCGTGGTTTTGCTGACCAATCGGGTGCACCCAACGCGGGAGAATGAGAAGATCAAGGCGTTTCGGCCCTTGATCCACGATAGGGTGATGGAAGCGCTGGGGCTGAACTGAATGGGCCACCGAGCCACACGGACTGACACAGGCCTTTTTCCGGACAACCCGACCGGACAAGGGATCTCATCGCTACGCGATGGGGAAGTCTGCTCATTCCCATTCGGAATTGAAAAGGTCGTATCGTTTCAGATGGGAATAAAAAACGGCGGCAAATAATTACAACGAGGTGTAGGGAAACATGGGAGAGATTCGAAGTACGATGGATATCATCATGGAAAAGACGAGAGGCCTGACCATGAGTGATGAGGAAAGGAGAAAATTCAGGGAACAGGAGATGACCGGAAAAATTCGGGGCCTGGTGCAGCGGTGCCTTGACGGTGTTCTGGGCATGGGCAGGTTCAGGACCGAGATGACCCCCATTCAGGAAAAAGACCAAGACATGGCCGACCGTCTGCTCCGTCAAGAGGCCCTGGCGAGCATCGAGCCGGGAAAGGGCAATAAAATCGCCCTGGCCATCCTGCGAGAGATCCTGGGTGAGGATACGGACGGCATCAGCGGAAGGTTGAAGGTCTTTTCGGATCAAATAGAAGAGGAACGATCCTTCAGGGTGAATCGATTGATGGAAGGGCTCGGAAAGCGCGGCATTTCGGGATCGGCGGTGATCCCCAATCCGGAAGCCGACCCTGAGTGGACGGATTTCGTGATAGAGAAGCTGGCGGCCTTCCGAAAAGGGCTTATGGCTGAGACCGTGTAGTCACGGTTCTATAGACGCCGTTTCATGCCCTGGCGTTTTTTTCACTCTCCTTTTTAAAGAACTTAAATATTCAACGCGTCGCGTGATGATGGATGTCGGCCCGGCATTTCAACCAAATTCAAGGAATTTGCTGCATATGTCGATGTATCCATGAAGTTTGACTTTGATTCTAAAGCAATGCATCGAAACAATGGAGGAACACGACATGGCCGAAGTGGCGCGAAAAATGGACCAGGCGGTGAATGCCATGGCCGATAAGGAAGGCAAGTATCTCACCTTTTCCCTCGAATGCGAAGAATACGGGATCGGCATCCTGAAAATCAAGGAGATCATCGGCATGATGCCCATCACCCCGGTGCCCCGCACGCCTGATTTTGTGAAGGGTGTGATCAATCTGCGGGGAAAGGTGATTCCCGTCATCGATTTGAGATTGCGTTTCGGTATGCAAGAGACGGAACACACGGAACGGACCTGCATCATTGTCGTGGAAATCGAATTGCAGAACGGTCAGATCGTGATTGGAATCGTGGTGGATTCCGTCTCCGAGGTTTTGAATATCAAAGGGGAAGACATTGAAGAAACCCCAACCTTCGGGAGCAGACTCGATACGGAATACATCCTCGGCATGGCCAAGATGGAAGGTGGCGTAAAGATCCTTCTCAATATTGAAAAGACTCTGGGTGAGGACGAATTGAACGCCCTTTCAGAAATCAACTGACTCAACCCTCCCAATTGGATAAACATCGAAGCCGTTTGAAAGGCCCCATTACGGGGAAAAGGGAGGAGCTCATGAAAAGCTCACCACAGCCGGATCACGATTTCCGGGATTTTTTTAAGCCCATCAGCCGCGAACAGAACATCAAATATTGATGACCTTATCGGCCAATTGCATGGCCGTGACGATATCGAGCATGTTGGTGGTTTCGCCCACCTGTTTGCTTTCCAGGAGGCTGAAGTGATCGAGGCAGGTTCCGCAGACCAGAATGGTTACGCCGTCATCGACCAGATCTTTCAGCACGGGAAGGACCTCTGAGTCATCAATGGTCAGCTTGACGCCGTTGTTGACGAATACGAGACGCCAGAGTTCATCGCCCATTTCCTTAAGGGTTTTTAAAAAACTTACAAGAAGTTTGGTTCCCAGTTCATCGTCGCCATAGCCCATTCGGTCGGTGCCTATCATGACCATGATCTTCTTTTTATCCGTATCAGGCTCTTCAGCCACCGGAGACCGGGGGGGTGAGCCTTCTCCTTTATAGCCCATTACGTGGAAATCCCCACCGTCCTCCTCTACGTTCACTTCAAAGTTTTGGGTGCCGAGAAAGCGTGAGACGTTTTCCCCTGCAGCCTGGTTATCGACGATCACTCTGATGAGGGCGGGGTTTTCATTCTCCACGGCCTTTTTGGTTTCCAAGACCGGTGCCGGGCAGGCCAGCCCGCGGCAGTCGATGTTTTTGTCCATCATCTTTTCCTTTCATTTTATTGCGACGATTCGCTCCTTGGGCTTCGAAACCACCTTGCCCACAAAAGCGGCATCTGTTATCCCTCCAGCCTCGAGTTCTTTCAGGATCGCCTCGGCACTGTCCTGCGCTGCGCAGATCAACAGGCCTCCGGAGGTCTGGGGATCGAACAGGATATCCTGCGTGACAG
>CAYNYM010000065.1:0-10917 GCA_964401325.1 uncultured Desulfobacteraceae bacterium
CCACATCGATATCGAGGACATCTTCAACCGTGTGCAGACCTGTCTGAAAAACTTCCTGTCCGGGGAGAGGTTTGATTGGATCATGCGTAAAGCCATCCGGACCAGGGAGAACTGGATTATCGAACCCGGGGGCTATGGGGAGACCAGGATCGACGGTATGAAGGCCTACTGCAAGGTGGACTTTCTCTTCCCCCTCGAAAACAAGATCTTTATTCTGGACTGGAAGACGGGAAAGCACAAGGATAAAAGACACAGGAAGCAATTGCTCGGTTACGCCTCATGGGCCTCCTTTCATCTTTCCCGGAACCCTTCCGATATCGTTCCCATCGTGGCTTACCTGCAACCGACCTACCATGAAAAAAACCTGCTCTTCAATGAATTCGATATTCAGGAGTTCACCGTCCAGGTCCGCAAAGAAACGGATGAGATGTATGCCTATTGCCGCAATGTCCCCGAAAACATCCCCAGGGACAAGGCCGAATTCATGAAGACAGAGAACCGGAACATCTGTGCCTACTGCAATTTCAGGGAACTCTGCGCCGGGGACTGAGGCCGGTCCGTCCATCCTGTCCTGTCACACAAAACGCCTGATGGACTCGATGAATCATGGTGATTCAGAGAGGTCATCACCGCGACACAGGACAACATTTTCTCGCAGAAAATCAATTGATCTCTGAGGCCCTAAATCCACCGCCACATTTGCATATCGTTATTGAAATCAGGACATTCAGGGTCATTCCTGGTCACCGGTCAGGCATAAAATGTCTCCAAGTTGAACTTGCGAAATTCCGTTCAAAAACGGGAGGGCTTGAAAATTCACTCTCTATAACCAATGCGCATCAAGGCCTCCGGCCCCAAGGGAGAAACGAACGGCGGCAATCCTGCGACGCGCGGGACAGATGATGCCTCGATGGCGGGTAGCTACCCAGCTAGATAGGCTGTAGGCATTTAGGCCGTGAGGTACCGCACGAAGGGAACATCCTTGATCATAGGAAACTCAGAGCGTTTGAATTGGCTGATGAAGTTTCTAACTGTGAATCAAAAATTGTGGAAGCCGAGAAGGTTTTGGGCGCCCTGCTTCGATCAATGCGCGGATAGCGAAGGGTTCGGAAACGAATAACCTTTAACCTACAGCCTAAAAAACCTGAACCGTTACGATGGCGGACCAGGGCCGATTTTTTATCCTTGACATATAGGTTCATAATAGATGATTCTATGAAATTTCGAGTCGAAAAAGCGTAGTGATACAATTTGGGAGTTAAGCAAAGGCATGGCAAGGATATTTTACGGTTGGTGGGTTGTTTTTGCAGCAAGCGTCATCCACCTGTGGGGCGCGGGAACCTTTTTCTACAGCTTTACGGCGTTTTTCAACCCGATTATCAATGAATTCGGCTGGTCCTATACGGCCACCTCGATTGCCGCTTCCTTGAGAAGCGTGGAAGGGGGGATTGCCTCCCCCTTGATCGGCTTTTTCACCGATCGCTATGGATCGAGGAAATTGCTTGTCACGGGGGCCGTCCTCAGTGGATTCGGATTTATCCTCTTCAGCCGTATTTCCTCACTCTGGAATTTCTACATGGTCTTTGTTCTTCTCTCGATCGGCGTAAGTCTGCTCTTTCCGCTACCCGGTTGGACGGCCGTGGCAAACTGGTTTGTCAAGGGGAGGGGAACGGCAATGGGGGTCCTTTCCGGCGCCATCGGTATGGGCGGCATGTTGATTTACCTGATCAACTGGTTACTGGAAAAATACGGCTGGCGGACGACCCTGGTCATCATCGGGATCGGGTTCTGGGTCATCACGATTCCCTGTGCATTTATGGTCCGGCACAAACCCGAATCCCTCGATCTGCTGCCAGACGGGGCCGAACCGGCGGGGACTTCTGGGGGCCGTTCCGAGGGCCTGCCGACGGGTTCCGCCGCCGAACCGGAAGGCTTCACCCTCCTTCAGGTGTTGAAAACCAGGAGCTTCTGGACCCTGGCGGCCATTGTAACGGTATCCGGTGGTGCCATGCACGGTGTCATGGTACATATCATGCCCTACTTCATCAGCGTCGATTTGACCCGCACACAGGCAAGCCTCATCGCCTCTCTTATGGTAGTGGTCAGCGTGTTGGGAAGATTCGGTCTGGGCTGGTGCAGCAGCCGGTTTGACAGCAAAAACCTTGTGGCCGTGGGGCTCTTTCTTCAGGGGCTCGGCCTCATTCTCATGATCCGGGCGGATACCTTCTGGAAGGCCATGCTGTTCGTGGTGACATTCGGGCCGGGCTACGGCGGTCTGATTACCCTTCGGCTCACACTCCTGGCGGAATATTTCGGCCGCAAGGCCTATGGTTCCATTCAGGGCTTCATTATGGCCGTCATGGTTCTCGGTTCCATATCGGGCCCGATATTGACCGGAATGGCCTACGATTATCATAACACCTATACGACCGCCTGGCTCGTCATGGCAATTGCGACCCTCTCGGGTATTCCACTGGCGCTCACCATGCGACGGCCTAAAAATCCGGCGGATCCATCACCGGGCACATAGGGCCGATCACATAAACCCGATTTCCGAACTTTGCATTTTCCCTGAAAGATACCCGACCCCCTCACTTATGAAGAGACATCAACACCAATCGGTCCTGAATGGGCAGGGGCCTCGAATTCCCTTTGCTCCCAAGAAACCGCTCGACCCCTGATGCCAGTTTCCGGTCAAAAGGTCTCCGGTAATACTCGAACAGCCAATCGATCAGTTCTTCCCTGCTCTCGAAAACCCACTTTGTATCAAAGGCCGCTTTTTTCTCCAAGAAAAAGAAGTCACAGGCCCGGATCGACTCCCGGGCCGTTGCCAGGGCATGGCTTTCATCATGAAAAGGACGGCATACCAAGTCTATCTCACTGCCGGCGATGGGCTCGAGAATCAGGACACGCCCGTCGGGTCTCAACACCCGGGAGGCCTCCTCCAGAGCCCTTCGGGCCTTCTGGTGGTGAAGCGAGCGTGTAAAAAAGACCAGATCAAATGATTGATCAAGAAAATCCAGGAATTCCCCCGATCCCACCCTGAAGTCGGCACCGCTTACACGGGTCCCGGCCTCGGCGACGGCCCTTGCATCCGGGTCGACGGCCACCAGCCTTTTTGGAAGGCCTGAAAGAAAACCCGTGACTCTTCCGTCCCCACAACCGATTTCGAGGACCTCTTTGCCTCGCAGGTCAACGAACCGGTATATTTCGGCTGCGGTAATCCCTGCCTCATCCTCTTTCACCGAAATCCTCCTCAAATTGATAACATCCTTTTAATTTTTTCACTCTGAGTCCCTGCGCCTTTGCTCGATATTTTTGTCTTTGGATGTTGGTTTTGTATCAGAGCCCTCACCCCGAAAAGACACGGTATCTAGGCTATTCGCCGCCGGTGGCTGCCGCCCGGTTGCCCGAGGAACCTGCGAAAGTCGCGAGTCGTGGCCCGTCCGGCCGCATAGTCTTCATGCCACCCCGGGGGAGGCGGCATCTCCTCGTAGAGCCGTCTCCTGTCGGCCTCGAGCAGGAGGCGGGGGCGTCCCATGAAATCGGCCGAGCAGAGAATTTCCCGGCCCGACGCCCTAGAGAGGCCCCGCAGCCATGCGAGCCCCTCCCTGTTCCGCAGGAGATGGTGATCCAGGATCAGGCAATCTACTGCCGTCGCCAGCCTCAGGGCGTTTTCCCATGCCCGTTTCCGTTGCCCTTCGCTCACATGACTCAGATAGAGGGGGGGACCGCCGGCAAGGACGATGTCGGGATGCCAGTCCAGGATCAGGGTCACAGGGTCGTCACTCAGGAGTTGAATGTCCGAGGCATGGACAAAGACGCCCTTGTGACGGATTCTGGTCATCACCACCTTTTCAGATCGCCCCGAGTCCTCGCCGTGGGGTACGGCCAGCGAGAAAGTCAGGGGCCCTTCCCCGCCCTCACCCATCCTCCAGTCCGCATCCAGCACCCCTGAAAGAGAAACCAGCCGATTCCTTTCCGTCGGGGAAAGGGCGTCCGGCGCCCCGGTCCAGATCCTTACCCCGGGATTCAGGGTCGCGACCGCCCCGGTGTCCAGCTGATAGGGGTTGGCATGGACCAGCGGCACATGGTCCCCGTGCAAATGGCTGAACACGATGTCCGTGGCCCGCCCCCAGGCCTCTACGATCCGTGCCCTTAAGGCCTCGTCCACGGCCACCTGCGCAGGATGGGGTGAGAGCCCGTTTCGGATGTAGCCCAGTGCGATGCCGGGATCGATGAGTATCCTCCGGTCTCCGGCCTCTATGAAACAGCAGAGGCCCCGGACGCCGAGGGACTCCGCCCCGAGTATGTCGATGTGCATGGCTAACCCCTTTTTGAGCCCGGGAGAAAACCCCTCTCCCGGGTCCTTTCATCCACTCGGCGGCCCCGGGAAGACCGTGGGCCGTCACTTCGCCTTTGCTCCTCTTTGTCACTCATCTCACAGGTCAAAGGCCTGACGGAAAAGGACCTATAGAAAAAAGGCGAATCAAGACCTATTTTTCCTTTAATCCGGCTGCCGTCTTATATATTTCATGCCCCGGACCCCAGGCAATAGCCCGCCCTATCCCCCTTGCAGATCCTGGAGACCCGGCCCTCTTCCTGGAGATACCTCAATTGCGCAATCACCTGGGTCATTTCGAAACATTTTTGTTGATCTGAAAGCCGATCCCATGAACCACCCCGGTTACCCCCGAGCACTTTCGAGGCTACCCGGTAAGCGGTCAAGGGGACCTTGCCAAGAAGATTCAGGATTTCAACCAATCGACCAACATGAAAATTCTTTGTCTCGCGTATCCGCTCCCTGTGCTCCCTGAAAAGCTTCCTGTGTCCGGGTAAGACGAGATCGACATCCAGTTTTTCGACCTTGTCAAGACTTTCGAAGTAGTCCTTCAGCGGATTTCCCTGATCCGACAGACAGGGTATGCCGGGTGTGACGTCCGCAAGCAAGAGATCCCCTGCCACGAGAACTTTTTCTTCCGGTTCATACAGACAGGTGTGACCCGGGGAATGGCCGGGCGTCTCCAGGCATACGAAGCATCTTTCTCCAACCCGTATGGGATCTCCCTCTGTAACGACTTTCAAAGCCTTTTTCCACCTGTACCCATGGTTTCGATCAGAAGACCGGTGAACCCTTTCACGGAGTCTGTTCTCAGGGAAGCCGTTTTTCCCGTTATAGGCCATCAGGTGTTCAAAAAAGTTGTAGGATTCGATCATCCTGCTCTCGGGTTCATTGAAATATATTCTGTTCTCCTTCCCGGCCAGTCTTGAAAGCAATCCCGAGTGATCCCCGTGAAAATGGGTAATAAAAAAATCCGTATTTTTCAGGACGATTCCCAGACGGTGCAAAGCGGTCTCCATGACCTCGAGGCATGCCGCTGAATCGAGACCGGTATCCACGATCAGGTGCCGGTCTTTTCCCTTTAGGATATAAGAGTTGAGATACTTGATGGTGGGAAGGGGAATTTTAACTCTAAAGAGGTCCGAAGCAATCTCTTCCATAATGAAACGATGTCCTATAATTTTGACATGGAAAACCTGAGCCCTTCCCCCCGTGCAACGGGGTCTCTGAAAGGCCGGGATTCTTTACTCCGCGCGCCCGGACGCTCGGTACTTGCCAATAAACCCCAACAGGGCATCGTTGAAAACGTCTGACTGCTCAACACTTACAAAGTGGGATGGCATCAAGAGTAAAAAACATTCTAAACCCAAAAGTCAATTGATTTAAAATGATTCGCCCGGATTCGACCACATCCGATCACATGGAAAAAATATCTGTTAAACCCGCAATTACCATTTTTGACCTGTCTGAGTCCTTGCACAACCCTACGATCATCTCAAAGCTTGGGGCAAGGTTCCCCGTTTCGCCCTTAACACTTCATTGTTCTTGACTTTCTGATGTCTCCGCTTTTGAATGGAAAGAGATGTTTTCTCTCTTTTTTTGCCCTCAACGATCAAGACACGGGTTAAAACGAACGGTAGGTTTTTAGACGCCTGTTTTGACGGTCATGGCCTCTTAAACGCGTATTGACAGGTCAATGAAAAATTTTACAAACAACCTGTTAGCCCAAGGAAGGAGGGGAAGGATGATGGAACAAAAATTCATCGACCTTTATGAGGATTACGATAAGGGATGTATGGACCGCAGGGAATTCCTTGCCAAATTAATTGTAATTGCGGGCAGTGCCGCTGTGGCCTATTCCCTGCTGACTCAGCTGGAAAACAGTTCTGCCGATGCGGAAATCACCTCAAAGAATGACCCCCGGATTCAATCGACCTATGTTGACTATCCGGGGGCCACGGGGGATATCCGAGCCCATCTGGTATCGCCTAAAGGAGAAGGGAAAGCGCCGGGTGTCATCGTCATCCATGAGATCTGGGGCCTCAATGCCCATATCGAAGATGTTGCCAGGCGTCTGGCCGTAGCGGGTTTTTTGGCCATGGCCCCGGATGCCTTGACTCCCCTTGGAGGATCGCCGGAAGATCCCCAAAAGGCTCGCCCCATGTTCCGGCAATTGGATGATAAATCCACCGTCAAGAATTATGTTGCGGCCGTGAAATACCTGCAGACCCATCCCCGGTCCAACGGAAATACAGGAGTCATCGGTTTCTGCTGGGGTGGAGGAATGGCCAACCAGGTTGCGGTAAACTCGCCGGACCTGAAAGCGGCCGTGCCCTTCTACGGCATGCAACCGTCACCTGCGGATGTCCCTAAGATCAAGGCCTCTTTGCTCCTGCATTACGCCGGGGATGATGATCGAATCAACAAAGGGATCCCTGCGTTTGAGCAGGCCTTGAAAAAGACACCCATTGACTACAAACTCTTTATGTATGAGGGGACTAGGCACGCCTTTCACAACGACACGAACGCCGCACGCTATAATGGGGAGGCCGCCCGACTCGCCTGGAAACGCACCATTGCATTTCTCAAGGAAAAACTGAAGACCTGAGGTTCGGCTTGAAATGCGGTGATAGGCTAAAAAACACTGCCGGAGGTTCTTTCCGGGAAAAAGAGTCTTGGCCGCCCGCAAAGGCCTTCATGTGAAGGAACCTCCCAATACAACGGGTCATTTCCCCAGGCAGCACTTTTTATATTTCTTCCCGCTTCCACAGAAACACGGATCATTGCGACCGATTTTGACGCGTGCCGGGTTTACCCCGGACCTCTTACGCGGCCTCTGGGGCTCGAGGGTTTGCTGGCGCCACAGGCCGGCCAGTTCACGCACGAACGCCCGACAGTGGTTGAAGAAAAGTCTATAGCCCGCACAAAGGTAGTTTAACCCCTCTTCCCCTTCAGGCGTTCGAATGAAGCGGTTCCTGGGGCATTCGCCGTGACACATGTCCAGGACCTCACAGGTCCGGCAATAACGGGGCAGTGCATTTGATTTATTCCGCCCGAATGCAATCAGTTCCGGGGTCTCCAGCAATTCAAGGAGCGGGGAATCCCGGATATTGCCCAAGAGATGCGCCGGGTCCACGAAATGATCGCATGAAAAGAAATCACCGTTGTGTTCGATGACAGGCACATCCCCGCAAGTCGGCCGAAAGATACACAGATCATGCGCCTGATCCAATGCCGTCTTGGCCGCCTCCTCAAATATCTGCACCTTGATCCTTCCGATATCCCGGTCCTGCCATTCATCAAAAATAGCGCACAGAAATCGACCGAACGCCTCCGCGGGCACCGTGGCCGGGCTTACCCCGTTCTCCGCGTCCGGTTGTGGTTCCACCAGGGGTAGAAAGCCTATGTATCGGGCCTTGATCTGTTTGAAGAAACGATAAATCTGGAGGGGGTATTGGACATTGTGCGCATGGACCACGCACAGGATATCCGGCGTAACGCCCTGCCGCCGCAAGCGATTATACCCCCGCATGGCCTGTTCGTGGGTGGGCTTTCCGTCCTTATGCAGGCGGTAATAGTCGTGCATCTCCTTCGGACCGTCCAGAGAGAGCCCTACGGAGAACCCCTCTTTTGCAAAAAAACGGCACCATTCTTCGGTCAAAAGTGTGCCATTGGTCTGAATGCCGTTGAGTATGGGCCTTTCAGGGTCTTTATACTTTTTCTGTATCTCGACGATCTTTCGAAAGTACTCCAGCCCCAGGACGGTAGGCTCGCCCCCGTGCCATGAAAATCTGATGAGCGGGTCCGGACAGGCATCGATATGCCGGGAAATGTACTCTTCCAGAATGTCTTCGGGCATGCGGAAGGAACCGCCCCTGGAATAGAGTTGCTCTTTTTCAAGATAGTAACAATAGGTACAACCAAGGTTGCAAACGGCTCCACCCGGTTTGACAAAAACCTGAAATGAACGAGAGGCCTTGACCATCTTTTTTCTATCCGAATGCCGGCCGCGATACTTGCGGCTCGCAGGAAGGAATTTCAGGCACCGGGTTTCGATGTAATCGACCCTGCACCATTCGATGAATCGTATCTTTCATACGCAAAGGGTCTTCGCCTTTTGAATTGATACCACGTCTCCGGGGAAAAGGTCAAATTACCCCCGAATCCTCAGTCTACCGCCTAATTTGCATATCATGACTTAAACAAGAACATTTAGGATCTTTACGGATCCCATTGCCTTCGGAGAGCCCTTGAAAGGAACTTTTAGAGGAGATTACAGTTGTCCGGTGAAAAAGAATTTTCTGATCGTGTATCTTCACTGCCATATCTGATGCCGGAAAGGGGATGACGAGATCGTGGGATGCAGGAATTGCCCCGAGTGTGCGTTTGGTATGTGAAGCCGCGTATGTTCTTACCGTGTGCGTCTTGATGGAGTATCAAGACCGGAAACCTTTTCATTGCATGGATTAAACCCCGGTCCCCTTCCAACCACATTCCCGATTCCGCCTTTGGTGCTGCTGGGGACTGGCCTTATTGCGATGATGATTATCCGCAAAAAGGGCTGAAAGGTCTCATAAAGGTGATGAATGATTATCCAGGCGCTTCCGGCGTTGCTGCCGTCGGATGATTCCCTGTCGGTTCCCCGCCATTTGGGCCATACAAGGTTCACATGGCCCCCATCCGTACCCGGAGAGGGGCAGGGTGTTGAAGCAAAAAGCATTTTCATTGACCCCTGTATTCCTTTTCAATTATAAGTTCCTCCATCTGGTTCATCTCACGTCATTAATCCGGATACAGTCGATCATGGTCAAATCCAGAAAAATAGTGACATGTTTTCTTTTTGCCCTCCTTATTATCTCTTTCCAGAGTGGTTGCGCGACGCCTGACCGCCCCCATTCAGAAGATGGGAAGGACCCTGCCCTTTTGATGAAGGAAGGAATGGACGATTTTGATAAGGGACGCAATGCAATGGCTATCCGTAAGTTTGAGAAGATCGTGACGGAGGACCCATACAGTGAGTTGGCCGACCAGGCCATGCTGAAAATGGCAGATGCCTACTATGAGAGCGAAGAGCACGATCTGGCCTTTTCCATCTATCGGATGTTTGAAGAGAGGCACCCCAATTACTCCGGCTTGCCTTACGTGATATTCCGGCAGGGAATGTGCCTCTTCAATGAGGTGAAGGGCTTTGACAAGAACCAAAGCCTTATTCTCGACGCAAGAGGGGAGTTCGAACGCCTGCTTCAAAGATATCCCGGCAGTGCCTTTGACTTGAAGGCACAAGAAAAAATGAGACGATGTGATGAACTCCTGGCACGCTATGAGCTGCAGGTGGGACACTTTTACTACAACAGGAAAGAATACCGCGCTGCAATCGGGAGATATGAATACGTCATGAGAAACTATCCCGACCTGGAACCGTGTCATGAGGCCCTTGAATACGCGAAAAAGGCCGGGGCAATCCTGAATCTGCCGGAGGAACAGGAGGCTTCCGAGCAAAGCCCCCCCAGGCGGGAAAACCTCATAGCCACAAAAAAAATCCAGGATAAAAAACCACAAAGACCTCCGAAATCAGCGCCTCCTGCACCTCTTCCGACCAGGCCGGCCCCTCGAAATGAGGAAAAATCTGAAGTCCCCGTGCCCGGGCAAGGCCTTCAGGCCGCCCCGCTGAAGATGGCTTTTTCGGTTCAGGTCGGGGCGTTCTTGGTGAAAGAGAACGCAGAGAGATGGGTCACCGATTTGGTGCAGAGAGGGTATCGCCCCTTTATTAGGGAACTATCGGGCTGTGGTAAAACAGGCTGGTATTCCGTGAGAATTTTGAATTGCAGTGATTCAGAAGAGGCCTTCCGGGCCGCCTCCAGATTCAGAGAAAGGGAAGGAAGACCCGCCATCGTGACCGCCGTTGATTCCCTGAATCCGGTCAATCCCGGCCGTTGAGCGGTTCTCAGGCCATCAGGAAATCTCGACCAATTGGACATCGAAGATCAGGGTAGTGCACTTTTACCGTGTCTCCGTCTTTTGCCCGACCCATCGTGCCTCCATTGTTGGTTGCTTTAAGAATAAAAGGGTCCCCCACCTTAATATGATAAGATGCCCCGATGGAAATCTTCCGGCGGACGACATCTCTTACGCCGCTGCCGCCGATCCTTGGATTCCTTCCATTGCGAGATCCTGGCCTATCCTTTGCCCCGTTTACCGTTCTTGAGGACTTTCCGAACCTGGACAGGCCTGCCGCCGAGTAGCACGTTATGAAAGGAATGCCTGACTATTCCGGCCGCGCTCTTATCCACTTCGAAAAACGAAAATTCCCGGTTCAGGGCGATATCGCCGATCATGCTCGGCCGAATGCCCGATTTGTCGCAGATCAAACGAACCATCCCCTTTTCATTGACCTTGTCCAGCCGGCCCACGCTGATAAAAAAACGTTGGGTCTTCTTTCCTTTGAGGAGGTCTTTTCTATTTAAAGGCCTAGAGGCTCTCGGGGGTTTGGAATGGCCTTTGACATTGATATCAACAGTGTGTCGGTAGTAATCGAGAAACCGGTTGAACTCTGCTGAAACGAAACGGGTGATCAA
>CAYNYM010000066.1:0-10881 GCA_964401325.1 uncultured Desulfobacteraceae bacterium
CAACGGTTGCCCCTCCGGCCAGGAGGCCGTGGTTGGCCAGAAGAACCGCGTTTCTCCCCTCCATGGCGGTAAAGGCGTTTTCGGCAAGCTCCCGTGTCCCGAATGTGGCATACTCGGCGCAACGCACGGATTTTCCGGCCAGGGCGATCATATAGTGCGTGGCAGGAAGGTCCCAGTTGAGACACGCCATCACGGTGCTGTATAAAGAATGGGCGTGGACCACGGCATTGATGTCATTTCTTTTTTCGTAAAAAATTTGGTGCATTGCGATTTCACTGGACGGCTTCCGGCTTCCCTCCAGGATATTTCCGTCCGGATCAAGGACCACCACGTCCTCGGGTTGGATACGGGAATAGTCGATGCCGCTCGGACTGATAGCCATAAGACCTTCAGATCTTATAAAAATACTGATATTTCCGCCTGTACCCTTGGTCAGGCCCTGGAGCACAAGTTTTTTGCCGTACTCCACGACCTGCCGTCTTTCCTTTTCGAGTTTCATGCGCTCCCTATCCTTGCAGTTCATTGTGATGCCGACTTCGAAAAATCTCCAGGCCAACCCGACGGGGTACCGGAGCGTTTCGATCTGGATCCTGCCATTGGACAAACGGTCGGCTATGGGCAAATCGTCATATTACCTTACTGTATTGCCGGAACCTTGAGATGTCAATTGGACCTTTGCAACCCTGATCCACCATCAAGACATCATTTCGGCCCGCTGATTGCGGGAGGGCCTTCCGCCCGAAGGACGGGTACCCGCCCCGGAGACCTTGCGACGTGCGGCGCATCGTAACTAAAGTTTGATGATCCTGCAAATAGTTGCTATCATGTCTAAATTTTTAATCAACCACGAGGAGCACGAAGTGCACCAAATTGAGCTTTTTAGATATGTTTCTCACCCTTCGCGCCCATCGTGGTGAAAATTACACTTTTCACTCCTTCCCCAAATTTCCCCTGAATCGGATAAGACCTAAGAGACCGGAACCAAGAAGCAGAACGGTGGACGGCAGTGGAATGGGATTCGGGGGCGGACTGGAGTCGAATATCTGTCCCCCGTTTATCTCTCCGAAAGAGGCGGGCTCGGGGGCTATCCAGGTAAAATCTGCATAGGCACTGCCCTTGCCGATAAGTTGTAATGAGTACCCTTCGATCGTTTCACTCGGCTCAGACACGCCGATATCGGTGGAGGTCATTCCGTCTGCAGCCCCTTCGGTACCGGAAAATGTGCCTTCATAGCTGAGAAATTGAATCACTGCATCGCCGGCATCAATTAAGGCCAAGCCATCCGGGGCGCCGTTCTGGATGCCGCTACAGGTAAACGATAGGGTGCCGAAGCCGTTTTGCTGATTTGGGATCGTGCCTGATAAAGCCGTCGTTTTATAGCCTTCTCCATTTTCTCCATTGTAAAAGACAATGCTCCAGCCTGTTAAATCCGTTCCATTCTCTCCTGCAATCTCGATACCCTCCTGCATGTCAACGCCTGAATTGTCATAGTGGATCTCGTTGATAAACGGCGCTGCCGAAGCCGTGTGGGTCGTTGTAAAAAGTAAACCCACCAATGTTAAAGAGAGTATTGCAAATAATGATACCAGAGATGATTCTTGTGCTCGAGTCATGGTGCTTTCTCCTTCTTTTTTAAGGTTAATGATTTGATCTCACCATCTATTGCCAACCGTAAAAAGAAGAGTTTTTATCTCTTTTTGAAAAATACATTCCTCTGAAAGTAAAAGTTGAAACGAAAGTGTTTATTCTTTTATTTCTCGTAAATGTATCCTTTAATATATACAAAAAAATAAAAATTTTTAAAAGCACAAGAAGATAGACGGTGTGCTACCATAGAAAAAAATGATTGTAAAGAAAAAAAGTAAAAAAATTGAGAAAAATTAAATGTTTTTTTTGCGAAATGCGTAAAGTCGATATATATGCTCGCAAGTTCTTTTTAATTATAAAGGAGGTCGGAGGTAAATGAGAATCAAATATGGCCTAAACGCGAAGCCTTTGATGGGATGTTTCGGTCCGGCAGGCGAGAAAAGTGATGCGGTATGCTCGGCTTGTCATTATTCGGGAAAATCTTCAGGAGATGAAAAAGCATGGAAAACGGAATGCCTGTGTGTGACTTGCGATTTGTCTTGATAGGGTGCTTGAAAAAAAGCTGAATCGATATTGGTTTCCGCACAGCGCGTTGAAATCTGAAGTATTGAAGATCGAACCGAACTATCTGTAGAAGTTATTCCAATATGGTACCCATTGGGGTTTTTAGGAGGGGCACATTTTTTTAAGAATGATCCGAATCCCTTTCCAGGACCTCTCTGATTTTGGTCGATAGGCGGGTGAGTTGAAAGGGCTTTTGAATAAAATCGGTGGAGTTGGAGTCCAGCATTTCCCGGGCAACGTCCTCATAACTGTATCCGCTCGACAGGATGACCCGTATGTGCGGGTCGATTTGTTTTAACTGTTCATAGGTCGCCAATCCATCCATATCCGGCATGATCATATCCAGGATGACCAAGTCAATTCTTGAGTGACCGTCTCGCGTAATTTGGACCGCCTCCGCACCTCCTTGGGCGGTCAGGACCTTATACCCGATTCTATTCAGCATATTTTTGCAGGTATTCAGGACGTAGTTTTCATCATCCACGACCAGAATGGTTTCATTCCCGGACTGAAGACCTTCGTCCTCGACCTTCTCAGCGGTGACCGGTGAACAGGAGGCCGGAAAGTAGACATAGAATGTCGAACCTTTGCCCGGTTCACTTTCGAAATGGATGATGCCGTCATGATTTTGAATAATACCAAACGCTGAGGCCAGGCCCAGTCCGGTTCCCTTGCCCATTGCTTTGGTGGTGAAAAAGGGCTCAAATATTCTATTTTGCGTCTCCATATCCATCCCGCTGCCGTTGTCTTTTACCGACACCATGACATAGCGACCCGGGTTTACCTGAAAGGGTCTTGTAAAGCGATCATCGAGGGTCACATTTTCAGTCTTAAGGTGTATCGTTCCACTTTGTTGCATGGCCTGCCAGGCATTGAGATAGAGATTGACCAAGACCTGTTCAATTTGATTTCGGTCCACTTCCACGGTCCAGAGTCCTTTGTGATACTCATTGACAATTCTCATCTGCTTTTTCGTTCGACCGAAAAGGCTGGAGGATCTTTCCACAACCTCGTTCAGATTTGTGGGCTTGACTATATATTTCCCTCCCCTGGCATAGCCCAGCAGTTGCCCGGTGAGGTTTGCGCCGCTTTGAACACAGCTCTCAATACTTCTCAGATTTTCGTAAAGCTCGTCGGTAACATCGATGGACATTTGCAGCAGTGACACATTGCCTTGAATGCCCATGAGCAGATTGTTGAAATCGTGTGCAATGCCTCCGGCAAGAGTGCCTATGGCCTTCAAGCGTTGGGCCTGTTGAAGATTGTCCTCCAGTTTTCGCCTTTCCTCCTCCTTCCGGAGGCGTTCCGTGACGTCCCGCCCGATTCCCCTGAATCCGGATGGTTGTCCATTGGGATTTCGAATAAGGGATGCCGAGAGTTCAATATACCGTTTTTCGCCGTCTTTGGTTGTGACGCAAAGCTCCAAGGGTTTTTGGGGTATGTGCGTGACATAAATATCTCTAAAACCATGCATGGTTTTTTTTGCGGATTCCCTGTCTAAATATATTCGGAAATGCGTGCCGAGCAATTCGCTTCTTTTCCGGCCGAGAATTCGAGAGGTAGAATAGTTATAGAAAGTAAACCTTCCCAGAAGGTCGGTTTCAAAATATCCTTCTTCTATGCTTTCCAGGATATTTCGATATTTTTCCTCTTTTTCTCCCAGTTCCGCCTCGGTTCGAATGCGTTGTTCAACTTCTCTCAAAAGCCTGGCGTTGGTTCTCTCCATGTCTGCGGTTCGGATTTCGACCAGTTCTTCCAGATGTTCTCGATATTGGGACAACTCATGCTCGGCATTCTTTCGTTCTGTGACATTGCGCATGGAACCGATTATTCTTACCGGAGCACCGCTTTGATTGAAATGTAAAGTGGAATTAAGGGAAAAGATCGCGCAATCACCATTGCTGTCCTTCAGTATTATTTCATAATCCGTCAACCGGTGGTCATCGATAAGATCCCGAATGAGAGTCTCTCTGTCGGCAGGGTTGGCATAAAGGCTGTTTACGTTGCTTCCTATCAATTGATCTCTTTTGTAATGGGAGATCTCTTCGATGGATGGACTGATTTCCAGGATAGTGCCTTCCAGCGTGATTTCATAATACACGTCCTGCATGTTTTCGAATATGCTGCGATATTTTTCCGTGGTCTCCTTGATGGTATTTTTCATTAAACGGAAGGAGTCGGCGGTTTCCTGGATTTCTTTATAGCGGGAATGAATGTCAAATCGTGTTTTCGAATCATTGTTTTTCACCGCCAGGGCTTCTTTCTCAAGGTTGGCAACCGGGCGGATGATGCTGCGGGAAAAAATAAGGGCCAGGATCGTCGCAACAGCAGAAATCATCAAGGTCAGCAGAATATTATTGAGTCGGTTATTCTTCAAGGCACCCAGATAATCATTTTCAGGAAGATGGACCCCGATGATCCAGGGCCAGTGAGAGATGGAAAACGGTGTCAGCATGGCATGATAATTGGCGCCGTTGTGTTTGAAGGAGGCAAAGCGTGGTTCTTTCAAAGAATATCGGCCGTTTTCATGTTGGTCCAGATTTAGGGCCATAAAGGATTTGCGACTCAGAATATCGTCGAGTTCATGAATCTTCACCAGTCTGAGAGCGCTCGGGTTCGAGGGCTTTTTTGTCTTGATTTTTTCAAGATCGGGAAATGCCACAACATCCCCGTTGCTGTTGATCATAAAGGCCCGCCCGTTCTTGCCGATATTTAAATTGCCGATAAAGGTTGACAGTTGGCCGATCTCGATATCGACGCCCACGATACCCTTAAGGGCGTCTGATTCGTCATAGGCTGGGCCGGCAATGGTGATCCCGGGTTTCTGGGAAGTAAAGAAGATATAAGGGTCCGTCCATACAATTTGTTTCTTGGCCAGGGCCTTTTTGTACCAGGGCCGGACTCGTGGATCATAGGGATCGACCGGATCCGGTTCATCGGCTGTGACGTTCATGTCTTTGTCTCGCCAAATCAATCGCGTTTTTCTGATGCCGTTTCTGTGAAGGATTATTTTTGTGAGAAAACCCTTGGCCGAGCGTTCTGAACTGCGACTCACAAAATAAAAATCACCATTGGGTTTGCCGAGATAAATACCGGCGAAATGCGGGTAGATCGCCAGTTGGTCCAGGAAGTACTGCTCCAGTGCCCTAAAATCGTCTTCCTTTGTGCCCACCACATTGGCCGACAAGAGCCGACGGGTAAGCGTCGCTGCCCCATGGGCATGGGCAAGATGGTTTTGCGACTGTTCCATGGCCAGATCGGCGATGTTCTCCATAATATCCCTGGCATGCCCGTTTAATACTTTCTGGGAAGACAAAAATGTCGATGTTGTCGTGATGATATAGGTGCCCCAGATCAATACAAGAAAGCCAATAATAAGGGCCCAGCGAATGGAAAGCTTCATGCCGAAACTCCCTCCATAAAATGCATCGTTTGTGAATTGTCTAAAGTCCTGTGCGGGGGGCCTGTTTTCCAGATGGGCAGAGCCCGGATTCCAAGAACAGGCTGACCTGAGAGGCATGGTTGTTGATTTCTTGCCCTATTCATACACGAAAAGGCCGTTACTCGCAAGATTATTGGATCTCCCCTGATCCACCGTCAAGGCAGGCTATGTAAATGAGGCGGTGGATTTAGGGGATCTCTTGGCGGTGGGGAGCGTTGAGGGAGTTGGTTTTATTTTGCTGTCAAAAACCTGGTCCTCCTGGAAAGGATTCTTTGCCCCATCATTAAGATATCGCTCATTGCCTCGGTAATCTGAGAATGAAGGGAATGGCCGTCAAACCCACGGCGGCACTGATCAGGTAGGCTGAGCCGAGCCCGAGCGTGTCGCTGACAAAACCGACGAGCACCACGGTGGCGGACCTGGCCATGAAGGAGATCATCATGAACAGGCCGTTGGCTGCGGATGGAGCGTTTTTTGCGTTCTCCTGGACCAGTGCCAGCATGACGGGAGTGGTGGAGAGCAGGGTGAAACCGGTAAAGGCCAGGGCCGCATAGCGGAGCCAACCGGCCAATGAGACAAACAGAAAGAGAAATATTGGGGCACACAGTAACGAGATGATGAGCACCCGACGCCTGCCCAAGTGGTCGCTCAGTGAGCCGGCTGCCAGGATCCCTGCAACACCGGTGGCCTCAAACAGGGTGAGTCCTGATCCTGCAAGCCAGAGATTGCCCGTCTCAGCCCTGATATAGGTGGGAAGAAAGGTTGCCAGCGAGGCATGCATGAATCCTCGAGTTATCAGAATGGCGGTCAGTGGTAATAAGATATGGCGCATCTCACGCCAGGTCTTTTTCAAGGATGTATTTTGCCCCCCGGCACCTCTTATGGGGACGTCCCGAAACCCCAGAAAGAGCCAGCCGGAGGCGACAAGGCCGAAGACCATGACGGGATAAAAACCCTCCAGCCCGAGAAGTGAAACCGCGCCCACCGCTGCCAGGGGGCCCACGGTGCGCGCCAGTTCGCCGCCGGTCATAAAGAGGCTCATCCCCCGTCCTGCCTTGAAACCGGAGAGCTTGTATACCATGACCGGTGCGGGCACGTGAAACAACGAGACGCTGATGCCCGTAACCAAAAGGAGTAAGAGAAGCACGCCATACCCCGGGGCCAGACCGATGAGGCTCATGGGGACGGCGGTCAGGGAAGGCGCAAGGATGATAAAATACCGCACACTGATACGGTCTGCAAGGAGGCCTATATAAGGATTTGCCAGTGCGGGGATTTGCATGATCGTGGAGAGAAAGCCGGCCTGGGTGAGCGTCATGGAGAGCTTCTCAATCAAAAGCGGCAGAAGGGGTGCCAGAAAACCCGAATAGACATCGTGGATAAAATGGCTGACGGATAACGCAAGAACGCGACCCGTTTGAAAGCCGTCTTGGTCTGTCGTATCACCCGGTCGCAGCTTTTGTGACCTGATTGAATTGTGTATCATTTCTGCCGACCTCTTATAAGCAAATTCTCTACCATTCTATCCTATTGATCTTGCAGGGGTGCGAAAAAAGGAAAGGTACACTTTTCGAACGCATTTCCGTCAGAGGCGAGAGGGTAGTGGAAGCGGTCAAAAATATGGTTTAAACAAAGGAGATTGTCAAGTGAAGATGATTCTCCCCGATCACCATCAAGGCATGATATGCAGCTTGGGCCGTGGATTTGGAATCTTCCAGGTCGATAAAGCTTTGTCAAAATTCCAACTTTTAAATGTCAAGGGAATGACAAAAGATGCCTCATTTCGGCATTTTGAAAAGAGATTGTCAGGACCCGTCTACACCTGAATGCTTGTTAAAAACCTAAACAGTTACCTATTTCCCGGGTGTCGGAAATGCGCCTGCAGCCGGTTTTATTTTGCGGTCAGAAACCGGCTCCTCCGGCCCAGGATTCCTTACCAATCGCCCTTTATCCAAACACAGGATCCGGGGCAAAAGATCCTTGATATTGTCCCGGAGTGCCGGCCGGTGGAGCCCCTCGCCCTTCAGGATATCCTGGAGTGGCACGGAAATGGCATGAACGAAACGAGGAATGGCGGTCCAACCCTCATGCTCAACCAGGGAATTGCAGGGCATTTGAGGTAAAACGGAACGCCGTTTCGGGGCACCGTCGAGAGATTCCCCTCTGTTCGGAGTATCATGTATGGTGAACAAGTCTGACATACCGGTTTCTTTAAATTATTTATTGAGACCGGGGTATATCCTGATCGCAAACAAACCGACGGTGATATCGACGGTGCTGGGGTCGTGCGTCTCTGTGTGCCTTTATGACCGCAAGCGAAAAGCGGGTGGCATGAATCATTTTCAATTGCCCTCGACCAAAAGGTCTGACGGTGCAACGGCTCGATACGGCAATGTGGCGACCCTTGCCCTCATCGGCATGATGGTCGATGAGGGGTCAAGGATCAAGCACTTGGAGGCACAACTATTCGGAGGGGCTTTCAATCCTGAAATATCCGCCAGGGATGTGGGAAGGGAAAACATACGGGTTGCAATTCATGTCCTCAGGAAAAAGGGCATCCATATCGTATCTGAAGACGTGGGCGGTGAAAGGGGCAGGAAGATCGTCTTTGACACTAACAGCAATGAAATCGCCGTTATAAAGGTAGATCAACTAAGAAAGGGGGACTGGCACCCCTATGAGGAAAGTCGATAATAACTGAATCGAAAACCCACGCGTGCCCGGATTTTATTTCCGGGCCAGTCAACGAACTCGGTGAGGAATTCGATACTTGGTATATATTTTGCTTTAATTGTTGCCGGGACCGTCTCTTGCCGTCCATGCAGGGTCCGATTCGTGCGTTTTGTTTGACGCACTGCGTGGGTATGAAAAGGACAGCCTTCCTGCAGCATCGTAAAAAAGGGATGCCATTAAGGAGAAGGGTTTATGCACAATGCGATCATGAGCCGTCTAAACGGAAAAAAGGAGAGAATCGCTTTCGATTTGGAAAATATTCTCCAGATAATAGTGTGTTCTAAAGCGGAGCTGGTCTTCTCCGAGACCGGTCCGGGTCTTTCCCTGGATCTGGAGGGGCGGGTCTTCCCCGTAAGACAGTGGGCCGGAAAAGAGGACATCAAAAGATATTTTATCCTCCATAAATCAGGTGATGCCTATAACGTGGATGAATATGAATTGCTTTTCAATGTTAAAGAGGTCTCCGAGCAGATGATCTCGGGGGTGGATGTGGGGGGCCGAGAACATCAATGTGAAAGGCATGAACTGGACGATTTTCAAAGCAAGATCCTTGGAAACCTGACGGTTGAGGAGGTCGAGAGAAAAGTGAAGTCGGCCGACAGTTCCATGGGAGAATTGACCGGGTTGAAAGACATGATCCTCAAGCTGAAAAACCACGAGTTCTATCAGTCCCTAACGATGGAGTTTTCAGGAAAGATCAAAGAGATTGCTCAAGAGCTGATAGCGTTTCGAAAAGAGATTCAGGGCAGGATAGAGCCGGAAATAGTGCAAATCGCAGCGAGGGACATCCCTGAGGCCAGTTATCAACTGGAGGGCATCAACAAAACCCTGGAAGCAAGTACCATGAAGATTATGGATATCAATGAAGAACAACTGGAACTCGCCAGCAAGCGAGTGGATATTCTGGAATCATTTATATCAGGCCGTGGAAATGGTGGCGGGGCAGCCGAAAAGGCTCTGATTGTTGTGGAGGAGGATCTAGCTGCGATGAAACGTTTCAACAGCCTGTCCATGAGCATGATGGGCCCCCTGAGTTTCCAGGATCTTGTTGGGCAGCGAATCCAAAAAATTATCAGACTCGTCAAGTCAATGGAAATTCGTATCGAAGACCTGGTTATATCCTTCGGGATAAAAATCCAGGGGCACAGAGAGAATCCTGCCAGGAGTTTCGAGGACCTGAGACGGGATGTTGAAAATTACAAGTCCGACCTCAAAGGTCCGCAAAGTGAAGGCGAGGGACTCGATCAGGATGATATCGATGACCTGCTTGCGAGACTTTAAACCGGCTTGTTCATGTGGGGCGGTCCTTCATGTCGCCCATGAGAAAGTTCATATCCTTAGGGATCAATAAATCAAAGGGAGGATAAAAAATGCCCATAGATACATCAATCAAGGTCTTGGTGGTTGACGATTTTGCAACTATGAGGCGCATTGTCAAAGGGGTACTCAAGCAGCTTGGGTTTACGGACATCATTGAAGCCGAAGACGGCAGCTTAGCCCTTGAAGAACTGAAAAAGGAAAAAATAGGATTGATCGTTTCGGACTGGAATATGCCGAACATGACCGGTCTTGATCTGCTGAAGGCCGTGAGGGGGGATGACAATCTCCGAGGCATCCCTTTCATTATGGTCACTGCAGAGGGTCAAAAGGAAAATGTCGTTGAAGCCGTCAAATCAGGCGTCAGTAATTATATCGTGAAACCCTTTACCCCTGAAACATTTAGTGAAAAGCTGCATAAGATTTTTTGAGATCAATGAACCATCGGTGTTATTTTAGCGAGATTCGTGCGATGTGCGACTTCATTAAGGAGAATGTGAATCGATGTCTGATTTGATAGAGAGAATGGGAAAGGACCTCGAAAGGGTGGCCCTTGAAGTGGTGACGTTGGAATGTGGAGATATTCCTGCTATGGGAAAAATGATGAATTGTCTCTGCAGGTTGGAGGAAGATTGTCGGGAGACCGACCAGCCCGCTTTCCAAGATCTGACTTTGGCCCTCAAGGGCTACCTCGAACGATTGATCCTGGCCGAAACCGATGACCCGAAACCGATGGAAGAGGGCATTGACCGTCTCCAAGCAGTCTATAGAAGCATAAGCAACCAGGAAACATTCAAGGGAGAGATAATCCCCAGCCTGGTAAGGCTCGGATACAATTCAACCGGAAAGGGCAGTGAAGAGAGCTGTAATAGAACGGCAGAGGAGCCTGCAGAGTCCGAGCCGGAAGGACAGGAGGACACTCAGACGGATGTTTTGAGCGAGGAGGACAGGCAAATCCTGGGGGATTTTGTGATCGAATCCATCGAAAATCTCGGCACCATAGAAGTCAATCTTATCGACCTTGAACATGATCCTTCCGATGTGGAGACCATCAACGCTATTTTTAGACCCTTCCATACCATCAAGGGTGTTTCGGGTTTTCTCAATCTTGGTAAAATCAATAAACTGGCCCACAGTGCCGAAAACCTTCTGGATAAGGCAAGAAATGGAGAAATCAGAATCGAGGGGGCCATCATCGACATTATTCTCGAATCGGTTGATATGCTCAAGAGGATGAT
>CAYNYM010000067.1:0-8342 GCA_964401325.1 uncultured Desulfobacteraceae bacterium
ATTAGTATTAACGCAACCCTGGTTGTTCAGATTATTCATTTCCTGATTCTGGTGTTTATCCTGAACCGTCTCATGATTCAACCGATCCTGAAAATGATTGGTGATCGGAAGGCGTATGTTGAGACGACCAAGGGCGAGATTACGGAACTGGAACTCGAAACGGAACGATTGAAGAAGGAATTCGTCTCCGAACAGTTCAATGCCCGGAAAGCGGCCTTTCAAGAAAGAGATAAGGTCAAAAGCGGTGCCTTCGGTATCGTGGAAGAATACATCAGAAAATCCCAGGAAAAAGTCGCTTCAATCCGAGGTAAAGCTGATAGCGATGCTGAAAGAGAAATCGAGAAACTGCAACCGCTCTTACGCGATGAGGCGGTAACCCTGGCTGATGACATCATAGAAAACGTGTTCGGCAGGAGGATTGAGGGTTGAAATTTGTCTCCAAAAAACGTCTTATGGCGCTTCTGATAATCGGTGCGGCCTTGAGTTCGGTGGTCTTCACATCTGATGTGTTTGCAGCGGAGGGGGCTTCTTCAGGAAGAAAAATATATGATAATGTGATGCTAGTTGTAAATTTTGGCATCCTTGTCTTCCTGTTTTTGAAATTCGCCAAGGCCCCCATGATGAAATATTTCCATGGGGTCAGGGGGAAGTTGGCAAAGGAATTCGACAGTATTCACGGCCAAAAGGAAAGCACCAAATCCCTGAGGGATGCTGAAGCTGCGAAATTGAAAGATGTGGAGAAACACCTTGAAGAGATCAAGAAGAACATTCTTCAAATAGGTGAACGGGAGAAGGAAAAGATCATCGAAGAAGGTCGACGCTCAGCGGAAAAGATGGTTCATGACGCCGAGAACTACGCGGGTTATACCATAGAGAAGGCTAGAAAGACACTGTCTGATGAAATGGTGGATATGGCTATTGATATGGTGGAAGAAAAACTCACGAAGGGTGTTACGGATTCGGACAATGAGACGCTGGTGGAAAAATTCGTCATTGATCTTAAGGACCAGCCCGAAACGGTGAATCGACTTAACGCCGAATAGTTACATTCCCTTTACGGAATCAAAAGTTTAATGAGCCATAACTGAACCGATCGGTAAAAGTTATGGCTCTTTTTTTTCGTTGATATCTTGAAATTTTTGAACGCGGTCGCCGGTCCGGCAACCCTGACTCAGTCATGTTGAAACACCGAATTTGGGAAGTACATAGGCCTGGAGAACTATCCAGGCGACAATAATCAAGAGCAACCAGCCGATACCCATTTCACTCTTTCCTTTCCCGACTTTTCTCTCAGACAACGCCTAATCCTTATGAAATAAAGGGGCTGAAGGTCTTAAGGGCCGGGATTTCCGGGTGTATCCCACCATGATGCTTAATTAAAGAAATGGAAATCCCCCTGGCTTTTACAGCGCACGGCTGCAAAGATCAGGCTCAGGAGAACCCTCCGGAAGAAGAGGAGCAGGAGGAAGAAAATGCGTCGGACCCGCCGGCGGATTGTGAGGAGCTACAGGAGAATGAAGACATCATTCGGCAGGTATCGTTATCACCGCATCCGGGGCACGGGTAATCGCCATCTTTGTCAGAGCCCAATACGAGTTGCTCGAAAACATGACCGCATTTTTTGCACCTGTATTCATAAATCGGCATAACCGTTATCCTCCAATAAGTTTATCGGGTATTTGTTGCATACTATTTTTAGAGCAAAAAATTAAAAAAAGGTTTCATGATTTATTTTTGACTTCAATGTTAATCACGAACATGAAAGAAATCAAGGCGATTCTGATGGGATATTTGCAAGGGAATTGAGAGAAATCAATCCAGGAGCGTCGGGAGAAAGAGGCTGAGCGGGGGCCAATAGGTGATCAGCAGGAGGGCGAGGAACAGAAGGCCGAGAAAGGGTAAAGTGGCTTTATACAGTTGAACGATGGGCCGATCGAATCGGGAACTGCCGATAAATAGATTTAGCCCCACAGGTGGCGTATTGTAACCAATGCCGAGGTTTGCCAGAAAAATAACCCCCAGGTGGAGGGGGTCGATGCCGAATCGATCGGCCAGCGGTATAATAAGAGGCACTACCACAAGGATGGCGCTGAAAATATCCATCATGCATCCTACGAGAATGAGAAAAAAATTTAAAATAAGGAGCAATCCGATTTTGCTATGGACCATGCCTTCCATGGTTTCAAGAATCCTCATTGGAACAAAGGCATCGACCAGGTAATTCGTTAATCCAAGGGCTGATCCAAGGATAATCATGATACCACCGACCATCTTCGTGCTCTGAATCATGATTCTGGGAATATCCTGTTTGAGACCCAATTCCCTAAAGACAAGGGTCTTGATGAAAAGTACGTAGACCACCGTTATAGCGGATGCCTCGGTGGCCGTAGCGACGCCGAAGTAGATTCCGGCGACGATCAGGAAGGGAATGGGTAATTCCCAGGCAGACTGTTTGAGGGACTGGATAAACTCGTTTATTGAAAAGGGGGGGCGTTCCAGCCTCCATTTTTTGCCCATGTATACTGAAAACAGGGATGGGAGGAGTATCATAAGGATGCCGGGGAGTAAACCTGCCACAAAAAGTTTTTCGATGCTTACGCCGGAGACAAAACCATAGAGTATTATGGGAAGGCTTGGGGGGAAATGGAGGCCGAGACTGCCGGATGTCGTCATGAGGCCCAGAGAAAATTTTTCATCATATCCTTCGGCGAGCAGGGCCGGAAAAAGAAGGCCGCCGAGCGCAATGATGGTAATCCCCGTAGCGCCGGTGACGGCGGTAAAAAATGCACAGGAAACCAGGGCCACAATGCCTAATCCTCCAGGTATCCATCCAAAAAGAGTCCTTGAAAATCTGACCAGGCGGGCGGATGTACCGCCCTCGCTCAGAAGGTATCCTGCAAAGGTGAAGAGCGGGATAGCCAGAAGGACGGGGGAGTTGGCAAGCCTGAAGATTTCGATGGGAATTGCGGAGATTTCGACGAGGTTCGCGGTAAGCCCGAGCATGGCAGCGCCCAGGATCGTGATAAAGATGGGCAGACCGAGGATTGCCAAGAAACCGAGAAGAATGGCCAGGGTCGGGATCATTTCCTGAAACCTCTGCATAGGGTGATGCCCTGTTCCAGGGCTCTCAGGAGAAAACGGAACAGGATCGTGGCAAATCCCAGGGGTATAATCACCTGGGCAATCCAGGAGGGTATTTCAGAAAACAACATACCACCATATGTCATTTCCATGCGGACGTATTCTATCGAGGCCCTTAGCGCGAAGGCCAGGACGATGATACAGGCTATGGAAAGCACACATTCCACGAGAGGTGTCCAACGGGAGGAGAGGATTTCCGACATGAGATCTATCCTGATGTGCTTGTTTTCTCGAGTGAGAAGAGAAGCCCCCAGGAAGGTCAACCAGAGGACCAGAAGTCTTACGAACGGCTCTGACCAGTGGAGCATTCCCATCAGGGCGCTTGCGCAATGCAGATGTGTATGGATTGAAAGGGACCGGAGAATGACCTGAAGGAAGGTCAAAATGACCATCAGGCTCAGGAAAAAGACGATCAGCCAGCCCTCGAGACGGGCAAGCCTCCTTTCGATGCCCTTCAGGATTGTCATGCGTCTTCCCAAACGCAAAAGGGGGCAGGGCTATTGTGAACGAATCTGAATATCATTCCGTGCTCACTTATTTTTGAGGTCGTTTGAGGATTTGGTAGACGCGATCCAGGAGCTCACGAGGATACATCTTACCGCAAAGCCCTTGCGCAACTTGATTATGAATACTGTAAAAATTTTGCAGGTCTTCTTTTTCAGGGACAGGAAGCAGGGTCAATCCGCTTTTCTCAATGACACGCAGGGATTCATCCGTCTGGGCGCGTAATTCAGCCGTAAGGTCAAGCATGGCGCGGTGGAATTCAACCGTGAGCATTGTCATCAGGGGAGCGGGGATTTTTTTTGCGACCTTTTGGGAAAGGAGCACAGCGCCTGTTGAATGGGCAAGGGGCATGGCGGTCATGAATTTCAGGGAGCGGTGCCACTGGAGGGCGAGGGCCCCCAGGGGAGGGGCATAGACCGTATCCACCATTCCCGTGTTAAGGGCCGTGGTGACATCCGTGATGGAAAGAGGGATGGATTGGGTTCCCATGAGAGTAAAAGTATCTTTGGAAATGGGATCTCCGGACCATGTCCAGACCTTGAGTCCGGCCAGATCCCCCACTTTTCGAATAGGTTTTCGGGAAAAGAGGTGGACGTTCCCGACCTCCGCCCATGCGAGCAGTTCAAAGCCCTTTTCCCGAAATCGTTCAGAAAAAAAATCTTCCAAGGACGTATGCACAAGGTCCGCCTCATTGTAGTTTCTAAAGAGAAAGGGAAGGTCAAGGATCCTTACCATGGGAAGAATCTGGCCGAAACCCACACCTGAAAAAGCGGCACAGTGAATTTGCCCGATTCTGAGCTTTCTCAAAACATCCAGCTCGTCACCGGCGATTCCGCCCGCGTAAATTCGGAAACCGAGGCGCCCCCCGCTCTTTTCCCTGATAGTGCCGTCGAATCGACGCATATGTTTCATCCAGGTGGAACCTTCCGGTGCCAGCGTAGCGAATTTGATGAGCAAGGGCTTGGCCTCAGCAGCGGGAGGCAGGGCGGTGAGCGGGCCCAGCGCAAGGGCTAGAAACAGGATGATCGAAAAGAGCGGATTTTTTTTCAAAATATCCTCCTAAAAGAAGAGCTCATCGGCTTGGGTCTTCAGTGCTTCGGCTCTTTTCCGGGTGACGGCATTGATCAGGCAAACAGCTTTCAGCCCGCGGGGATCCCCTTCCTGGATATCACGAAGCATTTGAAAAAACAGGGCCTTGTTCTGAACTCTGACGGCATAGTACCTGGCGTAATAGTACTGAACAAGATGAAAGCGCCCCTGACTTATTTCCAAGGCCCGTTCAAAGCTTTTTCTCGACCGGTACAGATCACCTCCGAAAAGAGGAGGACGAGCTGCCAGACTCGTGCCCATTAAGAGCCAGGGCAAACCATACATATAATCTCCGGCCATTTCCGTGATCTTTTGCGTGCAGGCATCCAAGACAGGAAGATGGGCGATCGCATAGGGTTTGTCCAGGTTGAGATTGACCCAGGCACTCCAGGACAATGTTACCCAGAAAAGGGTCTCAACGTCCTCCGACGAGAAGGTTTCCAGGCCACTGTAGGCATCCTGCCCAAGCTTTTCCGGGTGCCTCAGGTATTCTCCTTTTTTCCCAAGTGCCCTGATTCCGAAATCTCTGGCCCTGAGGTATAAAGTGGAGGCCCTTTCCGGCGCTTCAGTTTCAACGAACAGCATGCAGTAACCGCTGAGACCCTGGCAAAGTGCGAGCAGAATATGGTGGTTTTCCGGGTCGCTCTTCAGCAGTCCCTCAAGGAGTTTTAGATTCGCAGGGATGGCGTCTCTGGCCATTTCAGGATCACATTCCTCAAAAATGGCTTCCCTGAAATCAGAGACCAGTGAAGGCGACAGCCTGAGCGCCATTTTGACGCAGCCACACGGTATGAACGCCGGGAAGACAAACAGGCAGAGCAGGAGCAGATTCTTTTTCATAGGAGAACCCTCTTTCAGTCAATTGGATTCGACCAAAGGATAAAGGGCAAAATCAGATGAACCTCATTTAGTATAAAAGGAAGTTATCCCCTCTGGTTGCAGGCTCTTCCGTAAATTTTTCAGCCAGGAACTGAGCTCCCGACCCGTTTTCCATGTCGCGAATCCGGGAATAGTACTCCAGTGCCCTTTCCCTCCTGCCTTCCAAATCGTAACTCATTCCCATCTTCAAGAGGGGCCAGGCACCCATTGCAGGGTCTGACAGGGGATCGAATCGATCAAGCACAAGCCGGAGTTTTGTCCTTGCTTCGTTACAGGAGAATTGAAAAAGATCATGGCAGGCTTCGAGATAATCGGCCTGATTGATCCAAATAGAAGAAAGAGACTTTGAGGTGAGGCCTTCTCCCATATTCCGTAAATATTCAACGACCTTTCTGTACTCCGTGTCCATATTCAGCATAACATAGGTCACGCCTTCGAGAAATTTGTAACGGGGATTTCGCTTGAATCTCTCCGCCATCTCCATGGCCAAAGGGAGGGCCTTGCGGTGATCATCTTCCATGAAGAGATAGATGTGCAGAAGTGTGCTCTTGGATTCGTATGCCGAATAAGTGCCCTCGGCGGCGGCAACATGGAGCTTTCGGAGCCCCTCTTCTTTGCCTTCTCGTGTAATCAGAAGATAGGATAAAAATTTTATGACTCCTGACAGTCGGGAGGTGTAGTAGTCGAATGTCCCCAGGCCAAGCAGGACATCACGATTGGGCGGATTCAGCCTTTTACAGGTCCTCAGGGCCTCAATGGCGTCCAGGGCAAGGAAAAAAGAGGCAATCCACTTGCGTTGCATGAGCTTAAAGCGGCCTTTAAAACCCAAGGCCCCTCCCAGGTAGAAATGGGCCGAGGCGCTCTGTTCCTCTCGGGCAATCCTCTTTCTCGAAACGGCGATGGCCCTGTCAATGCGATACCTGAATTTCTCGACATCCTTTTCGGTCCAAAATCCGGCCGAAAGAAGGGACCAAGCGACCATAGCCGAGTAAAAATACCCCCCTGGCTCCTCCGGAAATTGTGTGATGACGCGGTCAAAGACGCGGTCCGCCTCCTGGTATTGGGCGTCATAAAGCAATTCAATGCCTTGGAGAATGTCCCCGTGTGCGCAAACTCTCCCGGATGGCACTGATTCCGAGCCCTTCGCCTGCTGTGGCATGAGACACAGGAGCAGGATGGCATAAGGGAGGACAAATGCGTTGGGTAGATACTTTACCGGGTTGCAAGACGAAATTCTGCATCGAGCCATATGCGTACTCAATTTCTCGGAATACGGCGGTGTGTTTCCGGATTAATCCCCGATCCCCGCCGCGACATTTCCCTGGACACCCAGCTTGGTGCAGGAGCAGGGGTGAGCGAACTCGTAATGACCGCACAATATCTCCGCATTTTTCATGCTACCGATAAAATTATCATTAATTCTGAAAGCTTAGCAAGTAGAAATCTTGCCGCAGTTCGTTACATGGCCTTCAATGCTTTTCCGTCGTCCAAAGAGGCTGCTTTAAAGGTGGGGATGAATGGTGATAAATCACCAAAAGACAGGAAGAGCAAAGAACCGGGATAATAGAGCGGAAAATTTTATTTTAAGTATCCGGTGGCCGGTTTATTTTACCAGGTTAAGATTAAGATTTTGCTAGATTTTTTTTAAATGTGTGATATATTAATTTATTTAAGAATTTTCTGGGGGCAGCATTGGTATGAAGATTCTAATTTTGGGCAGCAAGGGCATGCTGGGCAGTGAGTGTAAGAATGTGCTCAGCAAGGATCATGAGGTTGTTGCGCCCGACAAGAATGATTTGGATATTGTAAGTTGGGATATGGTTATCGAGAGCCTGCAGAATATCGCGCCTGAAATAATCATAAACTGTGCGGGCTTTACAGACGTTGACGCCTGTGAAAAAGAGGACTTCCTTGTCAGGAAAATCAACATAGAAGGCCCGAGAAATCTGGCGCAGGGCTCTGCAAGGTTTGATTGCAGATTGATACATATATCAAGTGACTATGTCTTTAATGGCAAGAAACCAATTCCCCAACCCTATTTTGAGGATGACGCAACCGATCCTCTAGGGGCCTATGGCAAAAGCAAGACGGAAAGTGAGGTGGCGGTTCGGGAAAATGCCCCGAACTACATCCTTTTGCGTACCGGATGGCTCTATGGTCTGGCTGGAAAAAATTTTATCCATTCCCTGCTTTCCAAGGTATACAGCAAGAAAGGCAAAGAGATCAAGGTGGTCAATGATCAATTCGGGTCTCCCACCTGGACACACCGACTTGCTCTTCAAATAAAAGAGTTTTTGAATGTGGATACCAAGGGGACCTATCACTGCACTTCGGAGGGTTATTGCAGCCGACTTGAATTTGCCCGCTATGTCCTGAAAAAACTCCAAATCAAGGCCAATATCATACCCTGTAATGCCCGAGACTATCCTCAGGCGGCTCGAAGACCGGCCAATTGTATCTTGGAAAACAGGCGTTCAAAAAAACAGGGTCTAAATGTGATGGTTGACTGGCAACAGGATGTGGATACCTTCCTGGAGACCTGTGGCGGGGAATTGATCAAGGATGCCAAGGCCTCAATATCCTAGGTGAAATCGAGAATGGGTATTAAATTTTGGCTATACGCCGCCATTCTCCTCTATGTGCTCTGGCCCCTTGACCTTCTTCCGGATTTTTTTGTGGGGCCGGGATGGATTGACGACCTCCTTTTGCTGGGTGGCCTCGGATGGTAC
>CAYNYM010000067.1:8352-10845 GCA_964401325.1 uncultured Desulfobacteraceae bacterium
GACAGTCAGCCGCACAATGAAGCCCGTCGCGAAAATGCCGAGAGGGCCGGTGAGGGATCGGGTAAACAAGGGGCCGATCGTGAAACGACGACCAAGGACCCCTACGAGACTCTTGGAATCGAAAGGAACGCGTCTTTAGAAGATATAAAGGCGGCCTACAGACGGCTTGTCAATCAGTACCATCCCGACAAATTGATGCATCTCGGAGAAGAGTTCAGGGTCCTGGCGGAAAAGAGGTTCAAGGAAATCCAGCAGGCTTACCAGGACTTGACGGGTTCTTGATTTGAATGCGATAGGGGCCTGTCAGATGTCTCTGCCGATAACCGCACCTTCAAGGAGGGCCTGCTTTGCACCCCTGGGTTCCAGACAGTCTCCAATCTGGTGAACGGGTATCCCGAGTGACTGGATTGGGTCGAGAAGGCGGTTATCGGGACGATTTCCCACGGCAATAACGACCCTTTGGGCCTCGATAAAAATTTCCCTCCCACCCTTGTCCATGGCCTTCACTCCGCTGTCTTCCACACGCGATATCCTGTGCTCCGTCAGAAACTCCACCCCCTGATTCTTTAATTGAGATAGAAGCACCTTTCTGGTGATGGATTCAAGGTTGGGCGCAATACTTGGGAGTTGTTCGATGATCGTAACCGGGCAGGCGTTTTCTGCGAGATGATGGGCGACCTCACAGCCGGTGGCGCCACCACCGATGATGACGGTTTTTTTTACGGAAGGTTTGCTCCCGTTGAGGATCTGGGAGAGGGAAAAGACTATTGGTTTGTCGACGCCGGGGACTTGCGGCATGATCGGAATGGATCCTGCGGCCAGGACAACAACATCTGGTTGCTCCTGTTTCACTGTATCCAAAGTGACCTCACAGGTCAGATGGACGCGCACGCCGAATTTCTCGACCTGCCTCGTCTGGTACCGAATAAGGCTGAGCAATTCCCTCTTGTAGTTGGTGATGCTTCCGAGGTTCAACTGACCGCCGAGCATGGATTGTTTTTCATACAAGTGGACTTCATGTCCCCTCTTGGCGGAAACCCATGCGACATTAAGGCCGCCTGGACCGCCACCGATCACCATGACCTTTTTCGGAGTCTCGACAGGGTGAATCTCCATTTCCTTCTCTCGGCCGAGGGTGGGGTTTACCAGACATTCGATGCGCCCCTTCCTGAAGATGGACTCCATACACGTGTTGCAGGCTATGCAGGTCCTGATATCGTCGATCTGCCCCGCCTGTGCCTTCTTAGGCATTTCCGGGTCGGCAAGGAGCCCCCTGCCGATACAGACCAAATCGGCCTTTCCTTCGGCAATGATGGACTCGGCCAGGACAGGATCGTTAATCCTGCCAACGGTCATGATGGGAACATCCAGGGCCTGTTTGATCTTTGCCGCTGAATCCGACAGGCAGGCCTTTTCCATGAACATGGGTTGGCTGATCCATTCCGGCGTTCCGTCGTTTCCTGCCGATACCTGCACGATATCTACCCCGGACGCGACGAGTTGCTGCAAGATTCCGATGCTCTCATCCACATCAAGCCCCTCATCAACGAACTCCTGGGCGCTGATCTTGAAAGAGATCGGGAAATCTTTGCCCAAACATCTCCTGACTTCTTCGACTACTTCTTTGGCAAAGCGGGTGCGGCCCGTCGTATCTCCGCCGTATTGATCCTCCCTGATGTTTGAAAATCGTGAAAGGAACTGATTGATTAAATAGCCGTGTGCCCCGTGGATCTCTAGGAGTTCAAAGCCTGCCTCCACGGCTCGAAGGGCGGCTTGCCCGAAGTCCCTCACGATTTTTTCAATGGCGTCGATGTTCAGGGGTTCCACTTCCGTCATGATGGTAGGGCAGGGGAGGGTTGAGGGAGCAAAGGGTTTTCGTTTGATGACCCTGGGTGTGGTCTGTCTTCCGGCATGGTGAATCTGGATTGCGGGTACGGTGCCTTCAGCCTTCATGGCTGAGGCAATCTTTGAGAGCCCTTCAATGAATCGATCATCGTAGATTCTTGCCTGATGGTTGGAGACAATGCCCTCGGGTGAGACGGAGTGGGCCTCCACTATTACCATGGCAGGGCCGCCCGCGGCCCGCTTTCTGTAATGCTCTATGGTCTTGTCGGTAACAGAACCGTCGTCCTCGATAAGAAAGGATGCAAGGCCGGGCATAACGATTCTGTTTTTTAAGTTCAAGTTTTTGACACGAAAAGGTGAGAACAGATTCTCCAGCATGATCTTTGTTTTCCTGCCTGATTTTGGATGTTATGGGGGAGACAGAACGGTCTGACTTTAATATGATGTGACGTAACATATGCATTTTCACCTTTGCCTGTCAAATAAAAATCCGGTGCACAAAGAACTCACGCCCATCAAAGACCCACTTGAGCCGGGAGTGCATTTAATCTTGCAGGAGACCTTCAAAGAAATCATGGCCCTTATCGTCTATAATGATAAAGGCCGGAAAGTCCTTGACCGTAATCCTGAAAACGGCCTCCATCCCCA
>CAYNYM010000068.1:0-10770 GCA_964401325.1 uncultured Desulfobacteraceae bacterium
CACTTCCGAAAGTCGGTTGGCAGATAGGGCTGCGACAAAATGTACGTCGGCTACCGCCAAGTGCTCCATGGCATCTTCCGAGACGTTGCCTTTGTCAAATACCAGAGTGGCCTGTGGCGTGTTCCTGGTGATCTGATAATAACGAGCAATCAGTTCTGCTGAGATTTGGGGAAACAGCTTTACGTCGGGAATGTTGCCCTCATAGGTTCGGTGAAGCAGGGGTATCTGGAAATCCCGGGTCACTAACAGGGCCAATCCGACCTGGCGCAAATCGTGTCGTTTGGCTTTGGAGTGCCCTCTCTTTGGAAGGTTGGCTCTGTCGTTGGATGTGGCCAGAAAAGTGAAAAAGTTTGTGGTGTCGTAAAGTAAGACCTCGGAATCTACCCCAAACTTTTGCCGGATACGTGGGAGGAGATTTTCTTCTATCTGCGTGATGGCATCCGAACTGATCCGATCCATGTGATCCCAGAATCGCTGGGAAGAAAACGCAGACTTTGGGAATCGCCACAGCCGCTTGAGAATGGTTTGTTCATACCAGTCACCGATAGCCAACTTACTGCAAGGATCCAAGGCTCGGTTCAGTGCAGCCAAAAGGATGTAGTGGCCCACTGAAGGTCCTTGATCTCGCTTGGGGGCGACATCGTTGATGAGGTCCAAGAGCCCAAGGCGTTGGGTAATACGCAGCAGGGCAGCACTACCGCCTGCTTCGAAGAGCATGGCTTCTTTGGGGTGTTGTGGCTGAGCGGATTCCGATCGTTTTACAATGGCGTCGAGAGTGCCGAGGTATTTTTGCCAGACAATCCTGGGCTTTCCTTTAACGCGGGCGGATTCCACAGCATAGTAATAGGGTTTCCCTTTTTTGATTTTCTTTATTAGGCTTGTCATGATGGTAGGGTAATACAACATATAGCAAATGTCAATGAAAAATTACAACATATTGGCCTTTCGTCTGTTTATCCATGGCTCAATAATAGGGTAATACGTATTCAGTCGTAAAAAATCCCCCGAAAACAGAATGTTGTCAGGGGATTTGACTAACGACTATCCTTAAAACGTAAAGTTAGGCTAGGTCGTACGGCTAAGAAAACAATATCCTTTTCACGGATACCCTTTCGGTACAGGACATCGAAAACAGCACTTTCGATCTTTCCCATCGCCCGATGGAGATTGGATTCCCTCGAATAGGTTTCCTGGTATTCGGGGCGAAATACCGTATCTTTTGTGTGGACGAGATAGTAGAAAAATACCAGGAAAACAACCAGGCACAATACCAGGAGTGAGACAAGGCGAAAAGTCTTCAAGCGTACCTTTTTCGCCCTGCTCCGTTTCTTTTTCTTGTTCGCCATTGACTCTGCCGGCGATCCGACCGGATATATTACCTCAAAGGAAAGATATCATGGGTGTGACTGGATCTTAGAGAAGATATTCCATGTCTGAAGAAGTTGCAAGGCATGGCGAACCTGATTGTCTTTCTCCAGGATCATCTTGACCCGTTCATCCTTATCATAGTGATTCTTCGTCGTCTCGGTATCATCTTTCTTCGTCGTTTCATTCAGCATATGGCCTTTCAAATCCTTTTCCCGTAAGATGTGGGGCCGTTGCTTTTCCTTTTTCTCATCATAAGGAATATATTTCAATTCGATGTCAGGAACAATACCGCTCAACTGTATCGATCTTCCGCTGGGGGTATAGTATCTTGCCGTCGTCAACCGAAGCCCTGACCCATCCGAGAGGGGCAGAATCGTCTGCACCGACCCCTTCCCAAACGTCTTTGTTCCAAGAATCAACGCCCTGTTGTTGTCCTGAAGAGCCCCTGCCACGATCTCCGCAGCACTGGCACTGCCCCCGTTCACCAAGACAATAATCGGGTAACTCCTGTTTACATCGTTCCTGTGGGCATTCGCTTCCATGCTTTGAGAAGAATGTCTCCCTTTGGTACTCACAATAACGCCCGAATCCAGAAACAAATCAGAAACATTGATCGCCTGGGACAACAAACCTCCCGGATTGTTTCTCAGATCTAGGATCAGCCCTTTCAATGTCCCTTCCTTTTCGGTTTCTTCCAGAGCAAGGGCCAAATCTCTTTCCGTATTGCTCTGAAAACTCGAGACTCGAATATAACCAATTTCAGGGGTGAGTAAATAATTCTTGACGCTTTTCAGTGGGATGACATCTCGGGTTATGGTGAATTCTAGGGGCTTTTCCTCCTCCTCCCTCATGACCGTCAATCTCACCTCACTGCCCTTCGGGCCTCTTATTATCTTGACCGCCTCAGGCAGAGACATGTCAACGGCAGAGGTGTCATCTATCTTAATAATCTTATCACCGGGCATTATGCCGGCTTCATAGGCCGGGGTTCCCTCAATGGGGGACACCACGGTCAGGAAATTGTCCCGAATACTGATTTCAATTCCAACACCGGAAAAGCTTCCCTTTGTCTCAATGAGCAATTCCTGATGTTCCTCCTTCGTCATAAAGGATGAATGGGGATCAAGATTTTGCACCATCCCCTTTATGGCCCCATAAATAAGGTCCTTCGAATCCTGAGGCTCCACATAATTTTTTTCGATTTGTCTGAGCACTTCAGCGAACACCTCGATATTTTCATACACATCGCTGGTTCCCGCCGTAACCTTGGTATCGCTTCCCTTAAGGAACAAAATTCCGCCCACCAGAAGGGTTATGAGAACAATATTCAGTAAAAATTTATGATTGCTGAATGCCATAATTTTGCTCCTGAAATTTTAAATATATAGATATTAGTATACGTTACCTGTTTGATTCAGGTCAATCCACTTTTAGCCACTCCGAGGGATCAAGATTTTTTCCACCACGCCTGATTTCAAAATAGAGCCTCGCTCCTGCGGAAAACCCGCTATCCCCCAGAAGGCCGATAACTTCCCCCTCCCGAACCATCTCGCCCTCATCCTTCCGTCGCTGTGCGAGATGGGCGGACACCGTAAAAAATCGTGACCCATGGTTGATGACAATGATCTGACCATATCCCTTGAGCAGCCCCGAAAAATCCACTCTGCCGGGATACACGGCCTTGACCTCTCCACCAGGCGGGCCCGCTATAAATATCCCTTTGTGGGCCTTGAGTCCCTTATCGTTGAGGCGTTTGGTTCCTCGGACAATCCTGCCCAAGAAGGGAAGGGGCAGCCGGCCTTTTATGTTTTCAAAGTCGGAAGGCAGGCGCTGTCTTTCATTTTCTCTTTCGGGTCTTTTTTCCAGGTTGATAAGCGTATCGCCAAGATTTTGCGCGGCCAGTTCCAATTCTCTTACGGCCGTTTCGTAGAACTCCTTTTCTTTGTGAACCCTCATAAGGAGAAGAACCTTTGTATCCTGATCCTTCTGCAGGGACGCCAGGCTTTCATTCTCTGTGTCCTCAAGTCGGTCGATGATCTCCAGTTTCTCTCTGGACCGGGCCATCTCCGTTTCATACCTTTGGCGAATATGAATCATACGGCCCAACAGTTCCTGATCCCTGTGCATGATGGCCTGAAGGTAATTGATTCTTCTCCTTAAATCGTGAAGACCCGCCGAGGTTGCAAGAATCTGGTAATATCCCCTTTTAGCGTATTTGTAAAACGCCCTGAGCCTCTGTTCCAAGCGTTTTTCCGCCTCGCCCAGTGCCTTTTCGAGTTCACCGAGTCTTTTCTGTCGCTTGCCCAGGTCCTGTTTGGTTTGCGTAATCCTGTTTCTTAAGTCTTGGAGCAATGATCGTTTTTTCGCGATTTCTATTTCCAGATCCGAAAGCTGAGCCAGAAGACGTTTTTCTTTTTCACCGAAATGTTGATAAAGCTCCTTCTCCCTGGTGAGCTCTTTTTCAATTCGATCTATCCGCCCCTTGTCTTTTTCTTCATTCGACGCTTCGAGGGCGAATAGGGTTCCCGTAAAAAGAGACACTACCGCAGGAAAGACCAGAATCATGATTGTCATCAGCCTTAGACCGAATGGTTTCAAGACATTCCAAAAGCGCATTCTCATTCTCGTATGAAAGAGAAGGACTCCATCACGATTGCCCAAATTTCATTTAAGGACGGGCACTGTCTATGCACTGAAAAACCGCCCCAGCGCGATGAAACTGCCGGTCAATCCCAGGAAAAGACTCAGTGCCAGGATGACGCCGATTTGTGCCCCACCCAGAAAAACCACGTTTATTACAGGGAGGCCGAATATCTGCACGGTACGTAATGAAAAAAGAAAATAGGCACTGAACAGGATCAACAGAGCGATGCAACCGCCGGCAAATCCCTGCAGCCCGCCTTCTATAAGATAGGGCATCTTGACATACCGGTCCGTTGCGCCCACAATTTTCAATATTTCGATTTCATCCTGCCGGGAATAAATCGTGAGTTTTATGGTATTCGTGACGATAAACAGGACCGCTATACAAAGGAGACCTCCGATGATGAGGCCCACAAGCTTGAGTAGGTAAATCACACCCTCGAAGCGTTCGACCCACTGTTCGCTGTATTGAACTTCATCGACCCCCTCGAGTTTTTCCAATCTCCCTTTCAATTCTTGTGCATCGACCGCATCCCTCAGCTTATTCTTAAACACTATTTCAAAAGAGGCAGGGAAGGGGTTTCTCGTGAGACCGTCCAATAATCCCGCTTGAATCCCGAGGGCGTCCCGCATTTCCATCATGGCCTTTTCTTTGGATAAAAAGCCCTTTATCACGGCATGAGGGAGGTCTTTCAGCACGGTTTCAATCCCTCCCCTTGTATTCTCATCGATGTCATCTTCCAGGTACACCGACATGGACAGGGATTGGCCCCAATGAACGATCCAGGAGTTGACGTTCACATAAAACAGAATAAAGGCGCCAATGAGCAAAACTGATATGGTGATAGTGCCCATACTGACCGCATGGATCAGGCTGTGACTAAAAATATTTCGGAGGGCGTGTTTAAAATGATATGTCGAGCTTCTTAATCCTGCCATCCTCATTTCACCAAAAGATTTTCCCCTTTTTAAGGAAAACAATCCGCTCATCGGTATCCTTCATGAGTTCCTTACTGTGTGTGGCGATAACGACGGTTGTACCTCTCAGATTGATGCTCCTGAATAGGATCATAATTTCCCGGGTAATATCGGGATCAAGGTTTCCGGTAGGTTCGTCAGCAAGGAGAATCAGGGGATCATTTACGATCGCCCTCGCGATGGCAACCCTTTGCTGTTCTCCTGCCGAAAGCTGAAGAGGATAGGCCTGTCCCTTTTCTGCAAGCCCGACGGCCCGAAGAATCTGATGGGCTTTTTTTCTGATGATGGCAGGTCGTTCTCCTGAAACCTCCAAGGCAAGGGCGACATTTTGCGATACCGTCTTACTGTTCAACAATTTGAAGTCCTGAAAGACAAAGCCGATCTTTCTGCGCAATAAATCCAGATTCAATCGACTGATCCGGTTCAGGTTGATCCCATTGATGAGGATTTGACCCTCGGTGCATTTTTGGGCTCCAAAAACGAGCCTCAAAAGTGTCGTTTTTCCCGCCCCACTCGGACCGGTAATAAAGACAAATTCCCCCCTGCGGATTTTCAGATCCACATCATCCAGGGCCGTATTAATTCCGAAACTTTTTTTAACGTGAAAAAGCTGGATCATGTTCATGAATTATGAGGAAGCATCTTTAGCATAGCAGAGAAGACCCATTCATACGTTCTCTATCTAATAATGTCTAAAGATTAAAATATCAAGCTAATACTCACCTAACCCCCGTAGCGACCTTGCCTTTGCCAGCCTGATCCGCTGATCTGCTTGAAGCAAGGCAATATCAATGAGTCTTATTTCGGGACGATTCTCGAGTGCCCTTTGAAGATAGATCTCAAAGTCTCCCATCTCCTGACTGTAGGCCAGGATGTCTTCCACCTCAACGGGGTCATTGACCGGTCTTGCAAGCACCGTATTAAAGGACGCCCGGGTCAATCTTGCCGCGTTCTTTGCGTTGACGAGGTTTTGTTTTGCATTGGCCAGTTCCACTTCCGTTTTCAAGAGATCATTTACAGGGATCATCCCCACATTATAAAAACTCTGTGTCACTTTGACATTGGAGGTCAAGGATTCGACCTCCTTGCCTGCCACTTCCACCCCCCTGTCTGCAATCAGTATATTGAAATAGGCCTCTTTGACCCGTAAGGCCGGATCCAATTCCTTCAGTTGAAAATCGGTCCGGGATTGATCGATTCCAGGGTGTAGACATCTTCACGATCCTGAATAATCGACACACCGGAATGCGACACGCCTAAAAAAAACACTGACATAAAAGAAACCAAAAGGAGACTTTTGATCTTCATGGCTGATTCCTCTACCTTTTTTGCCGTTCTGTGTCTATTCATTAAAATAGGGGTTACGATATGTCAATTTCTTTCAGGTTTTCTGATCGTCGAGGTTTTTACGGGAAACCCGGCCGATCAGCCGGGTCTCAGGGGTGGAAAGAGGTAACCCATCGTCGGGGCCATGAGACTTGAGGTCGGAGGAGACATCATCGCGGAGATAAACGGTCAAAATTAGACACCATACAGGCACTCATTGATGGACTGAACCGATCCGGCGGCGGAGAAGCTATTTCCGTACAGATCCTTCGAAACGAGGCACCTGCAACGTCCAGATGATTCTGACGAACAGGCCGTAAAAAAACGACAAAGACTTGCATGGCATTGCGGAGAAGGGGCCATTTTTGGGTCGAGCTGTCAGTTGTCTCCATTCAGCAACCAGATTACGGCCTTCTTTCTTCATGGCTCTTGCTGATGGTTGCCGGTCAAAATTCGGAAACGACCATTATATTAGATAAAACTAGCATGCCTCCTCGTGGCCCAATAGGATCATGCGTTCTCTGGTCGCGACCTTTCTCTTTTTGTCCCATTCCTGCCACTCTTCTTTGAGCCGAGCCATTTCATTTCTCAATTCATTGAGCGCCGCGTTTTCTTCCCCTTCCTGCGAAGCGGAGATCTTCGTTATTTTTCGCTTAAGAGCTCTCACTTCCTCCTTTATTTTTCGGAGGGCGTTAAGGGCTTCTATTTCATCGTCGCTCGGCACTTTGGGTTTATTGCAGGTCTTTGAGCAATCTTGCACTTGGGCCGAAATGTCGTTTTTCATTTTTTGCCTCCTTTCACCCCATAGGACCGCTGCATCTTGCATAAAAAAGATAAAGTCTGCATTCTCCCTCAGGATTTAAGCTTCTCACCTCGCCCCCATAACAGAAATTAGGCACAAATTCTCCCCTGTCAATGTCAATCCTCGTCATGAACTTCATGGATAAGGTCGATCAGAAAAACTGTAACAACAATATGGACGTTTTTTGTTGAAAAACTGATGCATGCGTGAGCCGGCCATGGAAACCTCTTTTCAAAAACGAAAAAACGTTGCCCGGGAATTTGCACAAGATCTTCCCCAAGTCGGAGTCTCGGCTTCCAGTGTGACCATTTTGAAATGGGGCAACGCATTCAAACGGGGCAAAAGCCTTGACAGGTATGTCATCGCTTCCTAGTATGGTTTGGACCCAATCATTCCAGCAAATCTTGAAAGTCGCGGTGATCCCAGGGGGAAAAGGGTATGTGGACCCCGATTTTCTTTTAAAGGACCATAAATAGATAGAGGCACGTGTATCCAATGAAACTATCCACACGAGGACGGTATGGGACCCGACTTATGATCGAATTGGCCAAGTTTTACGGGAAGGGCCCTATGAGTATCACCCGAATATCCACACACCAGGATATCCCCATCAAATACTTGGAGCAATTGATTATACCCCTGAAAAAGGCAGGACTGATCAACAGCGTCAGGGGCCCAAAAGGCGGACACATGCTTTCCAGGCCTCCCGAAAACATCAATCTCTGGGAAGTCCTCAACCTCCTGGAAACCAAATTGACCTTGGTTGATTGCGTCAATAATGAGGCGGTGTGCGATCATATCGAGGACTGCCCCGTGCGGCCCGTTTGGGGAAAGGCCTTCTCGTGCATCAAAAAAATATTCCAAGAGACCTCTCTCGCCGATATCCTTATGTTCGAAAAAAACAGGGAGATGGAAATGTAACACTCCAGATCACATGAGATCTGAATCTTGCAGCCAATCATTCAAGAAAGTTGATCCAAAAATGAAAATACTCGAAGATCTCCATGCATTTTTGTGGATCGATCCCTCGGCAAACAACTGCAACACCTATTTCATCGACGGACGAAAAAAAATACTCTTGGACCCCGGACACAAACACCTGTTCGGTCACGTCAGGGAAAGCTTGGCCGGTCTATCACTGACCCCATCGGATATCGATCTCGTCATCATCACCCACGCTCATCCCGACCATATAGAGGGCGTCGAGGTATTTTCCGAGACCCCCGCACTGACGGCCGTTTACCACTCTGAGCCGACCGACGGTAAACGGATAAATTCTCAGTTCGGTGAGGGCCTTGCAGCCTCCCGCTTTGAACCGGACATCCTTCTTCAAGAAGGAGACCTTCAGGTGGGCGACCTCGATTTCGAGGTAATTCACGCTCCCGGCCATTCTCCTGACTCTCTTTGTCTTTACTGGCCTGAAAAAAAAGTCCTGTTCTCCGGCGACGTGGTCTTCAACCAGGGGGTAGGCAGAACGGATCTTCCCGGCGGCAACGGAAATGCCCTGAAAGAGAGTATCAGGAATCTGTCACGTCTTGAGGTGGATACTCTCCTACCGGGGCATGGGGATATTGTTTCCGGCCGTGATCGGGTGAAGGCCAATTTCGATGAGATTGAAAGGGTCTGGTTTGCCTATTTATAGGAGGCTTACGGCATAGGCCTCGTCGGGAGAGGCAATGATCGCCGATTTTAACCGCTCCGTTGCCTCATTGTCCCAAGTCTTAAGTCTCATTGACTATGAATCATTCCGATAAATCGACATTCAAGCCATGAAAAAATTCCCAATTAAAGCAACTCCCGCCATGGATTTCGACCTGCGCCAGCTGGAGATTTTCAAAAAGGTCGTTGACTTGGAGAGCTTTTCAAAGGCCGCCCAGGCGGTCTTCCTTGCACAGGCCTCTGTCAGCGAAAGGATCGCCAATCTGGAAACGACGGTTGGGGTTAGACTTCTCGATCGCCTGGGACGACACGTCGTGCCGACAAAAGCCGGCGAACTTCTTTATAAGCATGCCGAATTGCTACTGGAAATGAAAAACACGGCCTGTTTGGAGATGCAGGATTTTATGGGCATGAAACAGGGGAAAATCCTGATCGCTGCAAGCACGATTCCTGGTGAATATATTCTTCCAAAGGTTATGGGACGGTTTCGGGAAAGATATCCCAAGATATCCGTGTCTCTGACCATCGGTTCAACCGGCAATATCGAGAGATTTGTCCTGGGAGGAGAGTATGAACTGGGTGTTATCGGATCCCTCAGCAACGACAAAAATCTCATGGTCAGGGAACTCTGGCAGGACGAACTGGTTGTCGCCGTCCCATCTTGGCATCATTGGAGCGGCAAAGAGGAAATTGCCCTCGAAGAACTTTGCGAGGAGCCTTTCATCCTCAGGGAAATGGGTTCAGGTACCCTGCGAATGTTTGAAGAATACCTACGATCCATGGATCCCAAGAGCGTTGAAGCGCTTCGTGCGGTGGCATGTTTCAGCACCTCCACGGCGGTCAAAGAAGGCATAAAAGCGGGTCTCGGAGTCTCCATCATCTCTTCCAGGGCCCTGGATACGGAATTGGAAACCGGTGTCCTCAAGACGGTCAGAATAAGGGGGCTCCCCATGTTTCGACGTTTTTATTTGATTATGGATCAGCGAAGAATGCCTTCTCCTCTTTGCCGGGCCATGCTTGAATTCTTGCTGTCCGATTCAAAAATGGAAACGAGTAAAAGAAAGGATATTTTGCAGAATGAAAAATCCGAATGAAATCATTGATTATCGAGGAGACTGTTGAGGGGCCTATCTGGACGTAGGCCTATGTCTAAAAATCCTCCCCACTGATGAATCCTTTGAATTCATCCTTGAAACAGATAAACTCGAAAAAATCAAAAGAGTGGTGAACCACAACGGTGGCGAAGTAATCCAAGAGATCCCGATGGGGGAAGACGTCAGGCTGAAGGTCCGAAAGCTCGGAGCCAAGGACGGGTCGTGACCCATTAACACAGGAGATCCCCCCATTGAGATATCCCGGCACTCATCGAAGCAGCATCATCAAGCTCAAGGGTGCGGGCGCTACCTTGGTACGACTCATCAAAGCAACACCCGACGGGTCCTGGAAACATCAAATACCATCGGGGACACGGTCATCAAGGACGAACTGTTTGTCATCGTGAAGGGACACCCGCTTTATGCCACCATCTCCGGTGGAGTTCTGGAGGGCATATTACGATTTTTTGACGGGCAAATGCCGCACTGATACATGGCTTGCCCAAACGCATCATTTTTCAATCCAAATCCTTCCGCCGACCCATCGGATTTCCCAAATGCAACCCCGCCTATTATCGGATAATACAATTTGACGCATAAGGATATCCTCTGTATCTTATCTTCTCTCATACGATTGATTTGAAAGGAGCATCAGAATGGGCGAGCGCAAGAATCTTCGTCTCACAGAAACTGTCAAAGGTGCCGGTTGAGCTTCCAAACTGCCTCCAGGGGACCTGGACAAGGCGCTTTGCGGACTGGAATTTCCGACCGATGAGAACCTCCTCGTGGGTCTGGACCGGGCGGATGATGCCGGGGTGTACAAGGTCACAGACGACATCGCCATTATCCAGACCGTGGATTTCTTTACCCCCATCGTGGACGACCCTTACTGGTTCGGTC
>CAYNYM010000069.1:0-10751 GCA_964401325.1 uncultured Desulfobacteraceae bacterium
GATCCGTCAAATGGTAAAGAAGCCATACCGTGGCGAGGTTTTCGGACTTGGCGCCGGCCCAAATCATGGAGACCCGGTCGGATTGCGGTTTATGATCCGGTTTGGGCAGATAATGGGTATTTTCAAAACAAAAGAGGTCTCGCTCGTTATGGAGGGGGTCGAGGGTGTTCCATTTGAGCTGCAGCGCCGCGGCATAAACGAAAGGCTTGAAAATCGATCCCAACTGCCTTTTTGCATCAACGGCACGGTTGAAGAAACGATCCTGAAATCCACCCACCATGGCCTTTGTCATCCCCCTGTGGATCACAATGATGCCCCCTTCCAGTTCCGGAATCCCTGAGAGCATCAAATTCTTCTGGTTGTTTCCTGAGCCGTTTCCGATGGTCCGGATTGCCAAAAGATCCCCTTCCTTGAAGAGCTTCAGAAATCTTTCCAGACGCCTCCTGTCCAAAGTGGCCCCTTTGCCTGCGGTACCCTGCAGCCAGGAGCGGGCAAGGGGTTTCAAACCTTCAAGGTCGATGATACCACCGCCGTTTTCCCAAGATACGAGAATATAGGGATTTGCCCCGTCCCTGTTGATGTGGGTAACGCGACAAAGAAAAGGGATGTCGGAATCTCGTTTCTTCAATGAACGACCGGCCATTTTTCTGTATTTTTTTTGCACAACCGCACTTTCATAGCCGTGGAGTTTCATCTCCATGATGGGGAGATGGTGTCTGATGCTCTTGAGGGCGCCTTCCTGGATTTCCTTATTCACGGACGTGTATATCCTGATCCCTGAAGTGGCGATATTCTCTACGCCCTGTTCCTCCAATATGGACCTGAAGTAATCCGACTCGAGATGTTCACGAACATAATCGAGAATCACATTCAATTTGTAAGTAACTTTGCCTTCTTTAAAGGGGATTTCCCTCTTTTTTGCCACCTCAAAGGCCTCTTGGCTAATGAATTTCAGGGAAAGCATATTGGAAAGGACATAATCCTTTCGCCTTTTTGCCTTTTTGGCGGCCTCACTTTTTTGGGAATCTGTCTTCTTGATAAACGGATTGTAGGCATTGGGGCTTTTCACGCACCCGGCGATAAAGGCGCATTCAACCAGGTCAAGATACCTTGCATCCTTGTCGAAGAAATACTGGGCGGCTATTTCCAGGCCACGGCCGAATCCGGTTACAAAGAACTGATTGACGTACATCTCAAGGATTTCTTCTTTGGTGTATTCTTTCTCCAGAAGCAAGGCCTGCATGAGTTCCTTGATTTTGGCCTTGAAAGACCTCCTTTGCCTTTCAAAAACATTCTTGGCGGTCTGCTGGGTGAGCGTGCTGCCGCCTTGAACGACTCGGCCCGCCCTGATGTTGACGATCATGGCCCTTAAAATAGCTTTGATGTCGAAGCCGGGATGATGGAAGAAACCCTTGTCCTCGGAGGCGACAAGGGCCTTGATAAAGTGAGGCGGGATGTCATCGTATCGGATGTATTTGCGGTGGGTCTTGTCAAAGAAGACGCCGATGACACTCTTTCCGTCATCATAATATACGGGACTCTCAGAAAAGATGATCTTTTCGATAACGCCGCGTTGGATACGGGTGGCCGCCTCTTTGGACACGCTATGATAGACAAGCGCCAAGAAGCCCAGGATGGAGAGGATACAGAAAAGGACAAGGAGGCCGGTAATTCGTATAACCTTTTTTTTCATTCGCCGTCCAAAATAAAAATTCCCGATTTAAGTTTGGGAACCTGAAATTGAAAATAGTCTTTGATCATCGCCAGGTCTTTGATTCCACCTTGTCTGGCGCGGAAAGATCTTTCATTTCAGCCACCCGTGACAGGCACCCCGGAAAAATACGACCCGTGATGTGGTGGGGTTTCATTCTGGACCGGGAAGAGTGCTGTGATAGGGCGCGCACGACAGTTCTCCCGCGATAAGTTTTTCTCTTATAATCGTCTTGAGATCCATGCCTTTTAACCGTAGTCCCTTCCTCCCATATTTCATGTTGGCCTCGATGAGATACCATTTGCCCGCGCAATGGATCAGATCAAGCCCCACGTCGTTGAAATTGCAGCGCCAGGCCGTTTTCCGGGCAAGATCCAGGGCCGGTTGGGGAATGTTGCCGAATTCGATTGTGCCTCCCTGAAAAAGGTTCGTTCTGAAATTATCGGGCGAACGAACTCTCCAGTAGGCAAGCACAGGCAGCCGGTTGATCAAGACCACCCTCAGGTCACGATCGTGGGGCAGATACTCCTGGATGTAGGCGATTCGGGTCATATCCAGGTATTCCTCGAGTCCTCTATAGTCATTGATCTTGAAAACACCTCTTCCCTGGGCGGAGGCTCTGGGCAATTTAGCGATAAAGGGGAAATTGAAGTCCTTTACGATCTCCGGATGATGCCGTCTATAGTAAATTTTGGTGTGAGGATGCGGTATCCCAAGCATGTAGAAGAGGGTTGTTTGCTTGATTTTTTCATCGGCGTAAAGATAGGTCTCCAGGCTTGGAAATATCATCTTCCCCATGGTTGTGAAAAACTGAGCGTAGTTCAATGTGGGATAAAGGACCAGGGGTGATTCGGCAATCAACTTTCTTTCACGCTCGGAGTAGTCGACAAAATTCGGTCGCACACCGAGAGTGAGGACCTCCGGAACCCCCTTTAATCTGCTGCCCAGGGCGACATAAGGCCGTTTATCCTTCTTCATAAACCCCGGCCTCCCCAATCATCAGTTATTCCCTCTCGACACGGCGAATCTATTCTAGTGCATGTGCATACCTTTGCCAAGTTTTAACACATTTTCATTTTTTTGTGTGCGAAGACTTCCAACGCGACAGGAAGCATGCAGAAAATACACATCCAGATGATGCCCGGGGGAGAGGGGCTTATAGACAGATCGAGCAAAAAAAAGACGGAAAGGGTTTAATCACGATAAAATTCAAAGCCGTCTTGACCCTTTAATCTTCATAAGATATGATCGTTGGTATGAAAATTCAAGACCACTCCCGGTGCTGAATTATTCCGAGCTTTTCGGAATGAAAACAAGGCGGTATCCCACTCATGAATGATGTTTCAAGTACTCCGGAAGGGCGCCTGAGGGCAATCCAAGATTTTATTTCAAGAATGCCGAGTCTTTCTACGACCGTCACCAAGGTCATGGAAGTCTGCAATAAACCCGATTCTTCACCCAACGATCTCAACCGGGTCATCTCTCTTGATCCCGTATTGACCGGACAGGTTCTCAAGCTGGTAAACTCCGCGTATTATTCCCTGCCCAACCAGGTTACTTCACTGACAAGGGCCATCATCATGGTGGGGCTCAATACAGTCAAAAATCTTGCCCTAAGTGCAGCGGTTTTGCAGAACCTCGGGAAAAAGGAGTCCTTTCAGGCCCTGTCCATGGAGAATTTTTGGGCCCATTCGATCACCGTGGGCGTGACCGCAAAACGTTTGGCTGCCGCGAAACGCGTCCCGGTTGCCGCACGTGAGGAGTATTTTGTGTCAGGATTATTGCATGACCTCGGCAAGATACCCCTCAACAACCGATTTCCCGACGAATACAAAAGGGCGCTCAAGCTGGCTGAAGACGAGGGCAAGACCCTTTACAGTGCGGAAAGTGCGATTTTCGGCATCAATCATTGCATTGTGGGGAAAATGATTGCTGAAAAATGGCAACTCAGTGAAACGGTGGTGGATTCTCTGGCTCACCATCATCACCCCCAGGAATCCGGAGAGGGGAACCGTCCACTCATCTACACAGTTGCACTTGCGGACACGTTCAGTAAATTAATTGAAAACGAGAGCGACGATACGCAGTTAACGGAAAATCCGATGATATCCAGTCTTCTTGAAGCGACCGGCGTAGATCGTGATATGCTCTTGGATCTCAAGGAGACGGTTGCCGAGGAAGTAGACAAGGCAAAGATCTTTCTCCAGGTCACACGCAAAGGTTGAGCCGATGAGAATAAAGTTTTGGGGAGTAAGGGGTTCTATCCCCTGTCCGGGCCCAAACACGGTAAAATACGGCGGAAATACGCCCTGTATCTCCTTGCGATTTGAGGCCCTGAACCGGCTGATCATCATAGACGCCGGGTCCGGTCTCAGGGAACTCGGTAACGATCTGATGGCCAACCATTTCTCTAACGGGCCGATCAATACCGAGATCTTTCTTTCCCACACCCATTGGGATCATATCATGGGCTTCCCGTTTTTTGTTCCCATCTATGTCCCGGGAACGAAAATCAGGATCTACGGCCCCGTGACCTATCAAGACGAATCCCTTGAGGACGTCGTGGGTGGACAGCTCACCTATCGTTATTTTCCCGTGCGCCAGGCAGAGCTGTCATCCGATATCGAATACATCGATCTCAAGGAGGAGTGCCTTGAGATCGGCGACGGAATCATTGTTAAGACAAAATACCTCAACCACCCTATTATCTGCCTCGGTTATCGTTTTGAGTATCGAGGCAAAGTGCTTTGTACCGCATACGACACCGAACCATTCCAAAACGTCTTCTGCACCGATCCGGAGGACCCCACCTATGATGAAGAAATGGCCAAGGAGGGGGAGGAAGTGGCCAGAGAAGAAAACCAGCGCATTGAACGGTTCCTGAAAGGTGCCGATTTGCTCATTTACGACGCACAATACACCCAGAAAGAATATGTGTCCTCCAAAGTAGGATGGGGTCACACGTCCCTTGAGCATGCCATTGCAGCCGCCAAGCGTTGTGATGTAAAAAAAATGGCCCTGTTTCACCACGAACCCATGCGTTCGGATAGAGAGTTCGACGAACTCGTCGATGAATACTGCAATCCGAAGTATACCGGGAACCTGGAATGTTTTTTCGCCCGAGAGGGGATGGAAATAGACCTGTAATGCGCCGGACGAAATGATTCATTTCCGGATAAAAACCGTTACGCGGTGGCACCATGCGAGGACTCCGCAAGCCATTTCCGGACGTCCGATGCCCTCATTCTTGCCCTTTCCATGACGTCTTTCAGCTCCAGAGTAAGTAATCTCCTGTCATCCATCACCAGGGTTCCGTTAATGACGGAATGGCTCACATCGTTTCCTCTGGCGGCATAAACGAGGTGTGAATGGGGATGATAAAGGGGGGTCAGATGGGGTTTGTTCGTGTCAATGACAATGATATCGGCCTTTTTGCCCTCCTCGATAGAACCCGTTAAATGTCCGAGCCCGAGGGCATTTGCCCCCTCGATGGTGGCCATGCGCAAAACGGTGAGGGCATCCATCACCGTAGCGTCCATCATATTGACCTTATGGAGTTTGGCGGCCATGTCCATTTCGACAAACAGGTCGAGGTTGTTGTTTGAGGCACATCCATCGGTTCCCAGACCGAGGGTCATATTTTTTGCAAGCATTTGAGGCACGGGAGCAACCCCTGATGCCAGTTTCATATTGCTTTCGGGGTTATGTACGCCGCTGACGCCTTTTTCTGCAAGCAGTTCGATCTCTTTCTCACGCAGGTGAATGCAATGATCGGCGATAAGATGAGGCCCCAACAGCCCAAGATTTTCCAAATGCTCGACAGGTGAGCATCCGTACCTGTTCTTTATTTCATCCAGTTCGGCCAGTGTCTCAGCCAAATGAAGAACCAACGGAACATGGTATTTTATTGCCAGGTCACGGGAAGCCGTCAGAAGACCGGGGCTGCAGGTAAACAGAGAATGGGGTTCAACTGCAATGGACACAAGGGGATCATTTTCCCACTGCGTGATGAGGGATTCGGAATAGGCCAACCCTTTTTCAACGGTTCCATAATTCGGGGAATCGAAGTCGTAGAGCACTTCGCCCACAAGCGCCCGCATCCCCGCTTCCTTTGCAGCTCTCGCTACGGATTCCTCGAAGAGATACATGTCACAGAAACAGGTTGTGCCGGACAGTATCATCTCCGCACAGGCTAGAAGAGTCCCGGAATAGACAAAATCAGCATCCATTCTCCTTTCCACGGGGAAGATATAACGATTCAGCCATTCCATCAAGGGCAGATCGTCTGCGAGGCCCCTGAACAATGCCATGGCTGCATGTGTGTGAGCGTTGACAAGCCCGGGAAGAATGATCCCACCCCTTGCGTCGATCTCTTTTCTTGCCCTGCCAGCAGGACTTTCCCCCGAGCCAATGGTCAGTATGGATGACCCCCGAATCCCGATGTAGCCGTTCTCTATCAGGGTATTGGCTTCATCCATTTTCAGAATTGTGCCGTTTTTAATCAAAAGGTCGAACTGTTCCATTGAAATCACTCCCATTTACATTTTGCAAGACCGCCAATAACACGGGTTTTACTCACTCTCGACGCAACGTTCCTATCAGATTCTCAGGCCGGCAGGTCCCGGACAATGACCTCCCATAAGTCTGCAAGACGTCGACCGGCATGGCCTGCATTGGCAATGACCTCATCGATGGATGTTTTCTGCATACAATCGGGAAGATTGACATTGGTTATAGCCATAATGGCCATAATCTTTAACCCGCAATGAGCCCCCACGAGAACCTCGGATACGGTCGACATGCCCACGGCGTCGGCTCCGATCATTCTCAAAAAACGGGTTTCCGAAGGCGTTTCAAGGCTCGGTCCCGTGATGCCCGCGTACACGCCTTCCCTGAGCAGGATCCCTGATTCCAGGGCCTTTTCTCTTGCATGATCGATTAATGCAGGCTCATATGCGGCGGACATATCCGGAAAGCGCGGTCCGAATTCATCAAGATTGGGCCCCGTAAGGGGATTGCCTCCCGTCAGGTTGATGTGGTCGGTCACAACCATCAGATCCGCAGGGCGAAACAACGGATTCAATCCTCCTGCGGCGCTTGAGATCAGAAGCAATTCAACGCCGAGTCTTGACATGACCCTTATGGGATAAGTGATCTGTTGATAGGAATAACCCTCGTAGAGATGACAACGCCCCTCCATGGCCATGATCGGTTTTTCTCCCAGCATCCCGGTTACCAGGGCCCCCTTATGTCCGGCAGTCGTTGAGGTGGGGAAATGGGGAATTTTACCATAGGGGAGACGGAAATCAATGGACACCCTTTGCGTCAGGTTTCCGAGTCCTGTTCCCGTGATCATCCCTATTTTAGGCGATTGGTCAAGCTTCGACGACAAAAAATCCACCGTCTCTTCAATTTGTTCAAGCAAAGCGTTCACCTCCCGCATGATGTCTTATTCCGTTCTGAAATCCAGTGTACAAGAGTGACCTCCATATACACAAAAATGAAAGAACATTAACATAAAAAATCTCAAATTTGTAACTGTTTAGATTTTTGAAACGCATTCAGCTATAGACCGGTCATGACCAAGGGCCCTCATTTTCTTGAAAGCTGAACTCATACGAAAACTTTCATATGATCTCAACCGGCATAAAAAACGTGAAGGTAAACCCATTTTATCACCTTTTTATATTATTCAGGCCAAAAGGCGCTTGACAAATTTGGAAAACGAGAATACTAAAGGCGCACCCTCATGATGAGAAGTGCCGCTTCAAAAAGGAATTTTTTAAATGGACACTGAATTGCCGTTTCAATCACCGTCCCGAATGATGGGACGATTTCTTTTTCCACTTTTTCTCTTGTTCGGCCTGTCTCTTTTCCCTTCACAAGTCAGAGAATCCGGATTCATCCCCACCCCGATCGTCTTGAAACATAGCCATTCTTCCACGATGGTTAAACCGTGTGTCAAAACAGTCCCAAAACATTCGGACCACATGCACTCAGGCCCCAAGGAAACACGTTATCAACCCATTATTCTGGCAGCCTCAACCAAGCACCAGGTCGACCCGGCGCTGGTCAAGGCTATCATCAAGGCGGAATCCGGCTACAATCCCGTCGCCGTCTCCAACAAAGGGGCTGTCGGCCTCATGCAACTCATGCCCGCCACAGCTGATGACCTTGGCGTAGAGAACCGTTTTGACCCGAAAAACAATATCGATGGGGGCGTCAAGTACTTGAAACAGCTTTTGAATCGATTCGAAGGGGATCTGGAATTGGCGATAGCGGCCTATAATGCGGGCATCGGTAATGTGAGGAAATATGCAGGGGTTCCGCCATACAAGGCCACCCGGTATTACGTAAAAAAAGTGCTTGAATATTATAGGGGATACAAGGGTAGCATTATTCGAAAGGAGACCAGGGCGTAGTCATCATGACATAGGAATTTATTGCCGATCTGAGGCCACTCTGCACCTTTCCCACCAAAATCCACCAGCATTTTTATCCTTGACCGATCTGTCTTCAGACGCATATAAGGGACCATAATCCTCTGTAAAGGGCGATCTTCGGTAGATTTAAGTCGTCCTGAAAGTCGCTCCCACGGTGAGGGGCAGATCATTTCGATACAACAACCCCTGAGGATGAAAGGACGGGGCATGTTCCGATTACGGCCTTACAATTGTGAGGAGTCTTACCTGCACCCATGATGAAAATTGATCTCCATATCCATTCCAAGTCTTCTGACGGCCAAATGACCGTGGAGGAGATCTTTCAGGAGGCCGCGCGACGCAAGATCGAATTGATTTCCATCACGGATCATGATTGCCTGGACTCCCAGGAATCCGCCTTGAGACTTTCCTCTCAGTATGCGATGAATTACCTTTGCGGCATAGAGTTGAACGTCGCCTTTTCCCATCCGGATTACAAGAACGGTAAGTCCATTTCCCTGGATTTCTTAGGGTACGGATATGACATCCATTACCACCCTCTTGTTGAAAAACTGCAAAAACTCAGGGAATACCGGGAAAAAAGGGCTGAAAAAATTCTCCACAACCTGAATCTGGAGTTAGCAAAAGAACAGATCGCCCCCTTTACACAGAATGACCTTCTGGCCATTCAGGCCTCGGTAGACGGATCATTTGGGCGTCCCCATATTGCCGATTACCTGATGAAGAAAGGCATCGTCCACAACAAGCAGGAGGCCTTTGATAGATACCTGGTAAAATGCAATGTCCCTAAGATGCCTCTCTCACTGCCCGAAGCCTCGTCACTCATTCGTCAGGCAGGGGGGAATCTGGTCTTCGCCCATCCCGCCCATCCACGGGGGACATCCCTCATCGCTCTGACGCATGCACTGGATGAGCAGCAGGAAATCATTGCAAAGGAGATGCTCCCCTTCATAGACGGCATCGAGTGCTGGCATTCCAGCTATGACGCCAACACCACACAGTCTTACCGGAAATTTGCCGAAACCCGGGGGCTCTTGTTAACCGGGGGTTCGGATTGCCACCAGCAGCCGATCATCATGGGAACGGTGGAGGTGCCGGCGTATGTTGCGGGTCAGTTCGGATTTGGGTCGATGAAAGGAAAAACATGATGTCGACAGTTGACGGTTTCTTTAATTTATGTCCCTGAATGAGGTGTGTGAGCATGTCTTCGATGATACAGGACCTGTTGAACCCGGCGGCCCTTCCCGATGAGACGGAAAAAGTTTCTCTCGTTCAGACCCATATTTCGCTCGTGTTTGTGGCAAATGAATATGTTTACAAAATCAAGAAACCGGTGAATTTCGGTTTCCTTGATTTCACGACCCTCGAAAAGCGGAGACATTACTGTGAACAGGAAGTGAAACTCAATCAACGCTTGGCCGAGGATGTTTACATCAAAGTTCTTCCCGTGACCTTTGACGGCAGGGTTTATAAAATCGGCCCGTCGCAAGGGGAAACCGTAGATTACGCTGTCAAGATGAGAAGAATTCCGGAAGACCGGCTTATGCGGTCTCTTTTCCACAGAGGCGAACTCGGTGCGGCGCACCTGAAAGATATCGCCAGGACCCTGACGGAATTTCATCAAAATGCCGAGTGTTCCTCGGTTATTGAACGTTTTGGGAGGCCCGAAGCCTTCAGGGTCAATACGGATGAGAACTTTGCACAAACGCGAAAGTACATAGGCACGACCATCACAGAAAAGACCTTCGATCGGCTGGTTTCGTGGACGAACGCATTCTATGATGACAGGGCCGCTCTGTTTCTGGATAGAATTGAGAGAAAAAAAATCAGAGACTGCCATGGGGATCTCCACATGGAGCATGTCTGCCTGACTGAGAAGATTTCAATTATCGATTGCATAGAATTCAATGACCGCTTCCGCTACAGCGACACGATTGCGGATGTTGCGTTCCTTTTGATGGACCTCGAATATCAAGGGGGCAAGGATTTTGCCGATCAATTGTGGGGGTTTTACGGGGAGGAGACCGGAGATACTGCAATGGTGGAACTCCTGACCTTTTACAAGGTCTACCGTGCCTATGTGCGTGGGAAGGTCATCAGTTTTCAATTGGATGACGAGCACATCGGGGCAAAAGAGAAAGAAGCGGCCGTTGGAGCGGCGTCACAATATTTCAAGCTGGCAAAAAGCTACATCGATCGGATTTAAGAGGACTCGATGACCCGGGTTGGCATGGCCCCGGGTTTCAGACCAGGAGAAAAACTGCTTCCAATATTATATATATTACAAATAGATACAGTCCATACATAAAGGAATGGAGTAATGCGGGAACCCTTCAATGTTTACATGAAAAAGGAATTGAAACCGGCAACCGTCCTCATTGCATGCGGTTTGCCCGCCTCATACAAAACGGAAACGACAGAGGCCATTGCGCAACTCATGGGCTACCGTATATTGAGAACGGACTTGATTCGACTGGAGGTGCTCAAAAACGAAGATATCTTTGATGAAAAAGTTGCAGCCAATATGGACAAACGCACATTGTACCGGAGATGGTGTAAGCGAGCCTGCTGCACCATATGTCGCTCAAGAATCTGAA